>JADLFO010000050.1 GCA_020845455.1 Caldilineaceae bacterium | reverse complement strand
CGCCAAACTGGCGCACATGCTCGCCGTCTAGCTGCCCGGCCAGCAGCAGCGTTTTCCAGTTGGCGTGCGGTTCGGGCACGGCCTGCATGGCGATCAGGTGGCTGGCGTGGTCCTCAAAGACCAACGGAGTGATCGCCCCCGGCGGCGCAAGCTCAGCCAGGTGGCGCAGCCCCAACGCCTCACGGTGGACGCGCAGCGGGCTGCTGAACCAATCCACCGGCACGCGCAACTTCGCCAATGCCTGTTTCAACACCCAGGCCTCGCCGCTGGGCCGCGTCACCCAGACCGTGCGGTTGGAGACGCCGCCAGCCAACGTGCGCAGGCACGGCGTTTCATCCGCCGCGATATGCCCCATCCGGCGCAGATAGGCCAGCAAATCGGCGGGGTTCTCGATGTCGAGGGCCGCAGGGTCAATCGGCTTGGGCATTGGGCTAGGCTCGCAGACGGCAGTTGGCCTGGGCCAGCGCCGCGGGGTTGACGACGTGGTTGGGTATCTGGCCCATCAAAGCCTGCGCCACATGCTGCGCCGAGCGGGTCACCAGGTCGGCGATGGCCTCTTGCGAATAAAAGGCGGCGTGCGGTGTCAGGATCACGTTCTCCAGCCCCAGCAGCGGGTGATCCGCCGCGGGCGGCTCTTGGCTCAAGACATCGAGCGCGGCCCCCGCGATCCGGCCTTCGAGCAGCGCCCAGCGCAGCGCCCTCTCGTCCACAATCGCGCCGCGCGCCGTGTTGATCAGATAGGCCGTGGGTTTCATACGGCGCAGCGCCCATGCATCGATCAGCCCGCGCGTGGCCTCGGTCAGCGGCGCGTGAATCGAGATATAGTCGGCCTGGGCCAGCAGTTCGCCCAGGTCGTTGGTGGCGCGGCCCCACGGAGCCAGCGCATCGGCAGACAAGCGAGGCGTATAGGCCATGATCTCCAGCCCCAGGGCGCGCGCCTTCTGCGCCACGCGCGCCGCGATGTTGCCATAGCCCACCAGCCCTAAGGTCTGCCCCACCAGCCCTAAGGTCTGCCCCGCCAGCCGCGCCATGGGCCGCGCCGACTGTTGGCTCCAGACCCCGGCCCGCGTCGCCTGGGCATAGTCCACGATGCGCCGCGCGCAGGCCAGCAGCAGCGCCAGCGTGTGATCGGCCACTTCGTCCAGGCAAAAATCCGGCACATTGGTCACGACAATGCCCAGCCGCGTGGCGTGTTCGACCGGGATATTATCCAGCCCGATCCCGTAGCGGCTGACGATGCGGCAGCGCGGCGCGGCGTCGAGGACGGCGGGCGGGATCTGTTTGAAACAGGTCAGGATAGCATCGGCCTGCGGGGCCAGGCGCAGCAGATCGTCGGGTGCGCCGCTCTCACTGACCATCAGGTCGGCGTCGACCGCAGCCAACAGCGTGCGTTCGATCTCCAACGTGGGCCAGGCATAGTCGGTCACAAGCACGTGGTAGACAGGCATCTGAATTTTCCGTCGGATGGTAGGAAAGGTACGCTCATAGGATATAATCGTATTGTAGTATTGCATATCTGCAAGGGGGTGGAACGGCGGTAATCACACCTACCGGCGTTGCCCCAGACCCGGCTTATACCCAGCGTGATGATGTTTGGCCTATACGAAAGAAACAATCTTATGAGCGATGCAATCGTCGAACTTCTGCCCGTGCTCGTAGGCGCTGTCGTGGTGCCTATCTACCCTATGATCGCGCTGATCTTGCTGCAAAGCGAAAACGGGCTGAAAAAGGCCATCGCTTTAGTCGCCGGCGGCGTCTCCCTGCGCCTTTTACAGGGAATCCTTTTTGGTTTTGTCTTTGGCCGGGTAGCAGAGGAATATCCAGAAGCAGGGCCGGATATTATCGTTTCCACGTTGCTGCTGGTCATCGGCCTTATGTTGTTAATCAAAGCCTATACGGCCTGGCGCAAGGAAGAAGATACGGAAACAAACATCCCTCAATGGATGAGTGCCGTCACGGGGGTCTCAGCGACGAGGGCAGCGGCCATCGGCGCGCTCTATGTACTCGTCTCGCCCAAGCATTGGGTCTTTACCCAGGCTGCCATCGGCATCATAATTGAAGCGGCGCTGGGCATGGGGACAGCGATTGCGCTCTACCTGCTCTTTGTGGTCGGGACACAAGTCCTTGTGCTGGCCCCCATCTTGATGGTTGCCATTGCGCCGCAGCAGGCAGCCAAACCGTTACAGGCCGCGCATGACTGGCTGGCGAGGCATAACCAGACTATCCTCCTGGTTGTTTCGCTGATATTTGGCGTATGGTTCACCTATAAAGGCATCAACGGCTTGCTCTATTGAAATTCCGGCCTGAATAGCCGCGGGTCGTATCCCTTGTTCAGCTCGGCAGTGCAAATCCAGGCTGTCTGAACAGGTCGGGCGGCGCGCTGTCGGGGACTAGGATACGCAGCGCCTGCGGCTCCAGCACCGTGATGAGATCGGTCACCCCGCCTGGCTCCCCATCCAGGTGATAGTCGATCGGCGGCGTGGTATGAATCTGAATACGCTGCCCGCGCAGGCTCTTCACTTGGGGGTGGTCGCGATGATTGGCGTTGCGGATGTCCAGCACATAGCTGACCACTTGGGGCCAGTCACGGCCCTGAAAGAGCCAGACCTCAAAGCAGCCGTCGTCCAGCACGGCCTCCCGGTTGAGCAGCAGTTCTCCCCCGGCAAACATGCGGCAGTTGCTGACGTTGAGCAGGACAAACTCGCCTTCGACCGTCTCTCCGTCCACACTGACCGTAGCCTGCACCCCATGAAACTGCGGCAGGACAAACAGGGCTTTGGCCGCATAAGCCGCCGCCCCCAGCCGCTTGAACCAGAGCGGGCGCGGCTCAATCTGGCGCACCATAAAGCCGTCTACGCCCGCGCTGGCCCAGAGCAGCCAATAGCGCCCATCGGCACAGCGGCCCACGTCCATAGCCTGCACGCGGCCGCGCGTCAACGCCTGTGACACTTCTAACAGGAAATCGGCATGTAACGGGTTGGGGCGCGCCAGCCCGAATTCGCGCGCTAGGCTGTTGGCCGTGCCGACCGGCAGCGGCGCCAGCACCGTGGCCGTATGCACCAGCCCGTTGGCGACCTCGTTGAGCGTGCCGTCGCCGCCCGCGGCCAACACCAACCCATGCCCCGTGCGCGCCGCAGCCCGTGCCAGTTCGGTCGCATGGCCGACATGGTCTGTGGACTCGACGTGGAGGTCCCAGCCGCGGTCGCCCCAAAAGCGCGCCACGCGGCCAATCACCGCGCCCCAGTCCCAATAGCCTGCCGCCGGGTTGTAGATGAGGGTGGCTTGAGACGAGGCCAGTTCCAGAGCGGGCTGCTGCGGCACAGGCATCAGGCCCATAGGTCAACCACCACATGGCCGACCTGTTGGCCGGCGAGAATGCGCTCCAACTCGGGGTCGAGATCGTCCAGGCGCACCACGCGCGTGATCCGCTCCAGCCCCGTGAGCTTCCACGCCCCGGCCAGCTTCTCCCAGATCTGCCGCCGCCGCGCCATGGCGCAGTTGGCCGAATCCACCCCCAAGAGGCTCACCCCGCGCAGGATGAATGGGTAGACCGTCAACGGCAGATCCGCCGAGGCCGCATTGCCGCACGCCGCTACCATCCCGTCGATCCGCGTCGTCTTGATGGCGTGGGCCAAGATCGGCCCGCCCACGGTGTCGATCACCCCAGCCCAGCGCTGTTTGAGCAAAGCCTTGTCGCCGCCCGTCTCCAGGTCGCGCCGGTCGATCACCTCTACCGCGCCCAACTCTTGCAGCAATCCGGCCTGGTCGAGCTTTCCCGTCGCCGCCACGCAGCGGAAGCCCGTCTGCGCCAAGAGCGCCACCGCCAAGCTGCCGACGCCGCCGGTCGCGCCGGTCACTAGAACCTCCCCCTGTTCGGCGGTCAGCCCAGCGTCGATCAGCCGTTGCAGCGCAAGCGCGGCGGTGAAGCCTGCCGTGCCATAGACCATGGCGCTGAAGGGGGTCAAATCTGAGGGCAGCGGCGCCACCCACGCCGCCGGCACGCGGATCATCTGACCGAAACCGCCCGCCGTGTTCATCCCCAGGTCATAGCCGTGTACCACCACCTGATCGCCGGGCCGAAGATTGGGGTCGCTGCTCTCCTCCACCACACCCGCGGCGTCGACGCCCGGCGTATGCGGATAGCGCCGCGTGACCCCGCGGTGGCCGCCGGCAGAGAGCGCGTCTTTGTAGTTGAGCGCCGAAAAACGCACCTGGATCAAAACCTCGCCCGGTGGCAGTCGGGCAGGATCCAATGTCTCGACCTGCCGGGTAAAACCGCCGGCAGCCTCTCGCACTATCAAAGCGCGATAGGAAGTAGGGGTCACGCTGGCGTGGGTCATCATGGCATTCCGTCTTGTCGTCGTTCCCTGCGAACGGCCTCGCTGTACGAGATTGTACGAGATCGACCGCCGAATGCCAAGGCTGCCATATGCCCTTACCGCGCCGGCACGGCAAGCAAGCGCAACCATCGGCAGAAACAGTGGTAAAATGGAGGCAGAAACGCGCACGAGCCTCGCGTGCCCGGCCCGTCAACTACGACTCCATCGTCCACGGCTGTATCAGGAAGACCCAAATGAGCCGCCGAGTCGTTGCCGCCCTGCTCCTGTTGGCCTCAATCATCCTGGCCCTGGTGTGGACCGGCGTCCACATGAGCTTTGCCTATGTACGCAGCCAGACCGTCGCCGCGGGCGAGGTGCGCCGCGATCCGATCTCACTGCCGCGCGGCCAGGCCACGCGGCTGGCCGTGCAGATCGAGATGACCGGCGGCTCCCTCAGCCTGGCAGGAGGCGCGGCCCATCTGCTCGACGGCTATGTCGAGTCCAACTCGGAATGGCTCCACCCGGCCATCACCTACGCCGAGAGCGGCAGGTTGGGCATCCTCGCCCTAGAACATCGCGATCCGGCCGAACTCGGCAGGCTGCCCAATACCGCCGGCCACACCGCCACCTGGGATATCCAACTCTCCTCGTCGCTGCCCATTGCCAATCTCGAAGTGAGCGTCGGCGCGGAGCGTTCGACGGTCGACTTGCGCGACTTGCAGATCCAGGCGGCCCGCATCGATATGGTCGGCGGCGATCTGGTCGTCAACCTGGCGCAGACCTGGGATCACAACGTCGATGTACGCTTGACCGGTATCTCCGGCGAGTTGACCGTCTATCTGCCCGCCGAGATGGGTGTGATCGTCTATACCGACCAAGCGTTTGGCCAGGTCGAGACCCAGGGCTTGCGTCCGCTGCCCGGCGCGACCGGACGTTTTGTCAACGCGGTCTATCGCCAAACCCCGACGACGCTCACCATCTCTGCCGATATGGCCCTGGGCAGCGTCCGTTTGATCGTCGACTAGCCGATCGGCGACTCGGTACAACGGCCGGCGCTTCGGCGATGCCGGTCACAGCGATAACGTATGGATAACGTATGGGTATAGCCCAGAGCTTGGGAATCGATCAGAGGTTGCGAGGAGCGGATCCACTATCATGTTCAAACGCTATGGGGCAAGCTGGCGTCTGGTCGAATCGAGCTTCGACTTCTTGCACTCCTATCCTGACCTGTTGCTCTATTCGATCCTCAGCGTCGCGATGGCAGCGGTTGCTTTGGTCCTGATGTCGCTGTCGATCTTGCTATGGACCGGCTTCGATTTCACCTTCTTTTTTGAGATGAACTGGGCGCAAAGCACCGCGCTCACCTTTGTCTTCTATGTGATCAGCTACTGCATCGGCATCTACACCAACACGGCGCTGATCGCCACTGCGCTGCAGCTGATGCAAGGCGAGCCGCCCGATATACGCGCCGCCTGGCGCATGGCCAACAGCCGGCTGCCCGCCATCTTTGGCTATGCCGTGCTGATGGCGACCTTGGGTATCCTGCTGCGGCTGCTGCTGCGTCCCACCGGGTCGTTGGGCAAACTCCTTGCGCCCGCCCTGCAAAAGACCGCAGCCTTTACCCTGGTCGGGCTGGCCTGGCAGGCGATCCCCTATTTTGTCGTCCCAGTGCTGCTCCAAGAGCAAGCGGGGCCGTGGACGGCGCTCCAGCGCAGCTCACGCCTGGTCAAAGAGCGCTGGGGCAACGATGTCGTGGTCAACGCCAGCGTCTGGGTGATCTTTGCGCTGCCGCTGCTGCTGATGCTGCTCCTGGGCATCCCCACGATTGGCTGGGCGTTCACCACCGGCAGCGAACCCATCGTCGTCGCTACCGTCTATGTGGTCGTGATGATGGCGCTGCTGACCTGGCTGCTCAAAATGACGATGGACGGCATCTTCTCGGCGGTCACCTACCGCTATGTCGCGGCGCAGCAAGTCGACCCACACTTCGACGAAGACGCCCTACGCCAAGCCTTCCGCAACCGGCCCAACCGCCTGGTCAACCGCATCCGCCGCTGGTTTGGGAGGAGAAATGCAACCGAAGAGGTCGCAAAGGACGAAAAGAAGTAAGCAATGGGCAGCAGAAGATACGGGCACGGCATACCGTGTCCGTACACGAAATGGACGCACAGCGCCACTGCCGACCGCTCTCTGCTGTCAATAAACCGTATAGAGAAACGCCTCGCTGCGCGGGAAGAGCGTCTCCAGCAGCAAGCGGACCCCGCCGTGCCAACTGGTATCGGGATAGGCGAAGTGCAACTCGTCGAGCGTGCGGTGTCCCAGCACCAGCGGGACAAAAGCCCACAACGGCAGCGACAGATCGGCCTGTCCTTGGCCCTCCAGCGCGGCCACCTCCTGCAAGCGCCCCTGTTCAAAACGCAGCGCCAGCCCAGCCCGATAGAAGTGAATCCGCACCTCACGCGTCAGACCGGCGTAGAGCGAAGCGGCCAGGCGATCCTCCAGCGTGGGGCCGATGGCGCGCAGCAGGGCCGCCATATCCGGCACATAGAGCTGCCAACTGTAAGTTCCCTCGCTCACCGCGCCAAATGAGCGCGCCAACTGCACCAGGTCATTCGAGCCGGGCAAGTTGAGCCGGATAAAGGGCCGGCCCGCGGCCTCGGCCTGGCGGCGCAGATGGGCCAGCAGCGCCAGCCCGGCGTCGGCGCTGACCAGCGACGCCTCATCCACCACCAGTTCGGCGCCGAAGTGAAACTCCGGCAGCCGCGCATAGCCGGCGACAGCGCCATCCGCCGCGCAGACGGCCCAGGTCTGGCGCGAGTCGGCCACAGGCGTCATATACGGCTCCAACAAATAGCGCCAAATCTCCGGTGTGCGCACGGCGTGGATCGTCAGGCTGCGCACGGCTCTGGCATAGAGCGATTGCAGGCTGGGCAGGTCGTCCAGCGTCGCCCGGCGCAGGTTATGCCCGGTCTCAGGTGTGGACGGCGCTTGGCGCAGCTCCAGCCGCCAACCGCCCTCCAGCGGCAGAGCATAGTCATAGCCAAACTGGCGATAGTAAAACGGGATGCCCTGGATGATGGAGAGGACGCAACCGCGCTCGGCCAGCCGCTCTTTGAAGAAGTCCACCTGACGACGCACCAACCCGCGCCGCCGGTAGTCGACGGCGGTGGCGACCACGCCCATCTCGCCGACGGCTAACTCGGCGCGGCCATAACGCCACGTCCAGGGGATGAGACAGAGCGCCGAGACAACTTCGCCCGCCTCATTTTCGACAAAAGACTGGTCGTCCCACGTCATCGACGGGTGGCGCGCCAGCAAGGTCCGCATCATCGGGCCGACCTCCGGCCCAAAGACAGTCGAAGCGAAGGTCGCCACCCGCTCAACATCGTCAAGGCCGGCGGGGGTACGCATGGTCAGGCCATCGGCCAAAGTCTCGTTCACTCGGGGCAAGACAGGGATAGTTGTGTTCAATGGGCCTCCAAGCCAGCCGAAATCTAGATGGAAATAAGATAGAGGTAGCGGGCATGGGCGCCGGCCCCCTAGCGCAGTGAGGCCAACAGGGCATGGGCGCGGCCATCGTCCCAGCGCGCGATCGGCTCTTCCAGCAGCAGCACAACCTTGCCGTGACGCCCTGGGAAAAAGACCTGCAAGGTGCGATAGGCCACCCCTTCCTCGTTTGTGCCCTCGGCAATCGAGTAATAGACCGAATGGTCACCCAGGTCGATCTTACGCTCCTCGACGACGGTCACGGCGAGATCGACCTCGCTTTGGCTGTTTCCGTCTGGACCGCCCCTGCCCTGTCGATTTTGCGCGGCAGAGGCGCGCGCCTGGCGGATGATGGCCGCCTCATCCATCGGCAGCCACTCCGGGATTTGGATCAGCATGAGTTGACTGAGGTCATCGCCAGGGGTATAGGCGGCCATGGAGAACCCCAGGCCGCGCATGCCAAACTCAGGCGCATACCCCGGCGGCAGGTCGATGTGTGCGATCCCCTGGGCAATGCCGTCGATAGCGCCAGGCTCCAACGCGACCATGCGCCCAAACCCGACGCGCGAGGTGCGGCCCAGCGCCACCGTGGCCGCCACGCCCAGCCCGAAGAGGACCAGCAGCAGCAGGACAAGCCCAAACAAAATGCGTGTCGATTTGCGGTGCATCGAGAGCCTCCTGGCCCACTTGCCGGGTCTAGACTCGGCAAGTCTTGGCACAATCGACCAACCATCAACCGATCATCCATAACAATACGCGCCGGCTGTTGCGGGCCGCTTGTGAAGCAATTGCCGGGCTACCCACATCCGGGGGCGCGGGCTGTGTGATATGCTTAGACCATGCACGCACAGCCCGCTTCGCTCACACGCTTTGCTTGGCTTTCTGTCGCCGCGGCCCTGGCGACGCTGGCGCTCAAGTTTGCCGCCTATTGGTTCACCGGTTCGGTGGGGCTGCTTTCGGATGCGCTGGAGTCGCTGGTCAATCTGGCTGGCGCGCTGATGGCGCTGGCGATGCTGACCGTGGCGGCGCGCCCGCCCGACGACGAGCACAACTTCGGCCACAACAAGGCCGAATATTTCTCCAGCGGCGTCGAAGGGTCCCTGATCCTGGTCGCAGCCGCCGGCATTGCAGTGACCGCCATTCCGCGCCTGCTCTCGCCCCGCCCACTGGGAAATATCGGGATCGGTTTGGGGATCGCGGTCGTGGCTTCGCTGATGAATTTGGGCGTTGGGCTGACCCTGCTGCGCGCGGGGCGCAAACACGGCTCGATCACGCTGGAGGCGGACGCCCATCACCTGTTGACCGATGTATGGACATCGGTGGGTGTGCTGGTCGCGGTGGGGCTGGTCGCGCTCACAGGCTGGCAGCAGCTCGACCCCATCGTCGCACTGCTGGTGGCCGCCAATATCACCTGGACCGGGGTGCGTATCCTCCGCGCCTCGGTCGCCGGCCTGATGGACACGGCGCTGCCCCCAGCCGAACTGGCGCAGATTCAGACCGTCTTGAACCGTTACCAGGCCCAGGGGGTAGAGTTCCATGCACTGCGTACCCGCAAGGCGGCGGCGCGGCGCTTCATCGCCATCCATGTGCTGGTCCCAGGCAGTTGGAGCGTACAGCAGGGACACCAATTGTTAGAAGCTGTCGAGACCGAGCTGCACGCCGCGCTGCCCCAATTGACCGTCAGCACCCATCTGGAACCCTTGGGCGATCCGGTCGCCTATCAGGATGACGGGTTACAGGGCATTAGGCCGGCGACAGAAACGGCCAAGGAAAGGTGATCTCGTCCGCAAGGGAAAGTGGTCCTAGACCTGTGTCCCTTCGTGAGATTCCGCCTCCTGCTGGGCCAACTCCGCCGCCACCGCCTCGCGCAGCCCGCGCGGGTCGAGCAGTTGGTCGACGTGCATCCACATCACGCGCGAATAGCGGAAGATGATCGGCCAGAGCAGCAGCAGCTCGGCGCTGACGATGACCGTAAACCCCAGCGTCGACGTCCCGCGCAGATAGAGATAGAGCGCCGTGGGCGCGACGACCAAGAAACCCAACACATAGGCAAAAAACATCGAGTTTAGGAAATAGCCGTGCTCGCGCTCATAGAGGATGCCGCACTGCGGACAGTTCCGGTACATCCCCAGCAGCGAATAGAACGTGCGCCCCTCCAGGCAGACCGGGCAGCGCTGGAGCAAGACGGCCGTCAGACGGTTCTTACGCATTCCAATACTTTCTTTACCAGACAAACCAAGGGCGCAGCCGGCAGTGGCTGCGCCCCATCATTGTATCACAGATGTATCACAGGATGTGCAGCGTTCTGCGCCGCTTACCCCTTCTTCGCCAGCCCGACAGTCACCTCGCCGCCCGCCAGTTCAAAGCGGGTCTGCGGCAGATGCGACGGGATGCCGTCACCCTGCCCGGGATGCACCTGGACCAACTCCACGCTCAACGTTTCCTCGCGCACATAGGTCCCAAAGTGCGCCAACACCTCGTGCAGCAGCGTCGAATCGGCGATGTAGGTCACGATGCGGTCGCTGATCTCCAAGTTGGCATCCTTGCGTAACTGCTGGATGCGGCGCACCAGTTCGCGCGCATAGCCTTCCTGTTCCAAGGCGGCGTCGACCTCAGTCGTCACCGCTACCAGATAGCCGCCCGCCTCCGCCACGCTGTAGCCTTGGCGCGGCGCCGAGCGCACCTCCACATCCTCCGGCACGACCAGGTATGTCTCTCCCTCCGCCGCGATCTCGACGCTCTCACCCGCCTGGAATCGGCTTGCCAGCGCAAACTGATCCATCTGCGCCATGGCCTGGCGGATCTTCGGGTACCCCTTGCCATACTTCTGGCCCAACTGCTTGGGATAGGGGAAGACCGACACGTCGACCAGGTCGCCCGCCGCCTCGGCAAAGGCCAGTTCTTTGACGTTTAGCTCGTCTAGCGCCAGTTGCTGGAGACGCAGCAGCCCGGTGCGCTCCTCATCGTTGCGCGTGCGCACAACCACCTGCGCCAACGGCTGGCGCACCTTCAAGTTAGCTGACTGACGAGCCGCATGGCCCAGGCTGGTGACTCGCTGCGCCACCTCCATATCTCGATTTAGTTGCTCGTCGATGCGCGCCTCGTCATAGGCAGGCCAGCGGCAGAGGTGGACGCTGTCCGGCGCCGACCCATCCAGCCCATAGACCAGGTTCTGATACAACTCCTCGGCGATAAAGGGCGTCGTCGGCGCAAGCAGCTTGCTCAACGTCACCAACACCTCATGCAGCGTCCGCAGCGCTTCGGGGTCGCCTTCCCAGAAGCGGCGGCGGCTCAGCCGCACATACCAGTTGCTCAGGCTCTCGACAAAGACGCTGATGGGCCGCGTGATGCCGACCACGTCATAGCCGTCCATCGCCTGCGTCACATCGCGCACCAGCATATGCAGTTCCGACAGCACCCAGCGGTCGAGCAGATTGGCGGGCGACTGCGGCGCGCCCTGCCGCGCATCCCATTCGCTCAGGTTGGCATAGGTCACAAAGAAGCTGTAGGTGTTCCAGAGCGTATTTAGGAAACGGCGCACCGTCTCGCCCACCAGGTTGATGCTGAAGCGGCGGCTGTTGCCGGGCGGGCCGGCGGTATACATGTTCCAGCGCGTGGCATCGGCGCCGTGCGCCTGAAAGACATCCCACGGGTCCACCGTGTTGCCGCGCGATTTGCTCATCTTGCTGCCATCTTCGGCCATGATGTGACCCACGCTGATGACATTCTTATAGGCCACCCGGTCAAAGAGCAGCGTGCTGACCGCGTGCAGCGTATAGAACCAGCCGCGCGTCTGGTCAATCGCCTCACAGATAAAGTCGGCGACCTTCTGCCGCTCCCAGACTTCCTGGTTTTCAAACGGATAATGCCACTGCGCCACCGGCATCGCGCCGGAGTCGAACCAGGCATCCGCCACCTCGGCCACACGGCGCATCGTGCCGCCGTCGGGCGCGGGCCAGGTCAGCCGGTCGACATAGGGCCGGTGCAGGTCCAGGTCGTCGAGCTTGCGCCCAACCTTGGCCTCCAACTCGGCAATGCTGCCCACCGCTTCCATGTGCGCGCTGCCCGGCTTGTCGCTTCTCCAGATCGGCAGCGGCGTGCCCCAATAGCGGTCGCGGCCCAAGGCCCAGTCCACATTGTTTTCCAGCCAGTTGCCAAAGCGCCCCTCTTTGATGTGCTCCGGATACCAGTTGATCGTACGGTTGAGTTCCACCATCCGGTCGCGGAACTGGCTGGTGCGGATGTACCATGTCTCCTTGGCGTAATAGAGCAGCGGCGACCCGCAGCGCCAGCAGAACGGGTAGGTATGCTCCATCGTCCCCGCTTTGTAGAGCAGCCCGCGGCTTTGCAGCTCCGCCTGGATGGCCGGGTCCGCCTCTTTGACAAAGACCCCGGCCCACGGCGTCACCTCCGGCCTGAACTTGCCTGTGGGGTCGATGGTCATCAAGACCGGCAAGTTGTGACGGCGGCCCACCTCCATGTCGTCCGCGCCAAAGGCAGGCGCGATATGCACGATGCCGGTGCCGTCGTCTGTGCTGACAAAGTCGGCAGCCACCACATAGGCGTAATCTTGGCTTACCGGCAAGAAGCGGTAGAGCGGCGTATAGTGCTTGCCTACCAGGTCGCGACCCTTCATGCGCGCCCGCACTTCATAGCCCGGCGTCAAGACCGTCCCGACCAGCGCCTCAGCCATATAGAGCAGGTCGCCGGAGACATCGCGCACCTGCACATAGTCCACATTTGGCCCCACCGCCAGCGCCACATTGCCCGGCAGCGTCCACGGCGTCGTCGTCCAGGCCAAGAAATAGGTGTCCGGCTCACCCGTCACGGCGAACTTCACATAGACGCTGGGGTCTATCGTACCTTCCTCATAGCCTTGCGACACCTCATGGCTGCTGAGCGGCGTGCCGCAGCGCGGGCAGTAGGGCACGACCTTATAGCCTTGATAGAGCAGGTCGCGATCCCAGAACTGTTTGAGGATCCACCACAGCGATTCGACATACTCGTTGTGATAGGTCACATAGGCCGTGGGCAGGTCGACCCAAAAAGCCATGCGCTCGGTGAGCTTCTCCCACTCGGCGATATAGTCCATGACCGAGGCGCGGCAGCGGCGGTTGAACTCCTCCACGCCATAGGCTTCGATCTGCTGTTTGCCGCTCAGCCCAAGCTGCTTTTCGACCTCGATCTCCACCGGCAGCCCGTGCGTGTCCCAGCCGCCGCGGCGCTGGACATAGTAGCCCTGCATCGTCTTGTAGCGCGGGAAGATATCCTTAAAGGCGCGCGCCAATACATGATGAATGCCGGGGCGGCCATTGGCCGTGGGCGGGCCTTCGAAAAAGACATACTCCGGCCCACCGGCGCGCTCCGCCATGCTGCGCTGAAAGACATCGCGTTCGCGCCACAACTGGAGGAGCTTCTCTTCCATCTCCGGGTAATTGACCGACGATTTCACATCACGAAAGGCCGGCATAGTGCGCTCCTGTGTTTCCATAACTCATTGCCCTCACAAAGCGGTGTAGCTAATAATTACGCCAACTCGATATAGATGCGCTTGTTGATCGCGCCTTTGCTCTTGTAGTCCACCACGTGCAGCGCGCCGACCTCCTGCGTGTTGGCGACATGCGTGCCGCCGTCCGCCTGCAAGTCCAGCCCCACCAACTCCACCGTGCGGATCTCCGAGATCCCCTCCGGCAGCAAGTTGACCTTGGTGCGGATCAGGTCAGGGATCTGAAAGGCCTCCTCCCGCGGCAGCACCTGCGTGCGGACAGGCCGGGCCGCAGCCACCTCGGCATTGCACTTCACCTCGATCTCGCTGATTAGGTCGCGCGTCAACGAGGCAAACTCAAAATCCATACGCCCCTTGCCCGGGTCCATGTTGCCGCCGGTCACGCTGGCCCCATAGTCGCGCCAGACCACGCCGCACAGAATATGCATCGCCGTATGCGTCCGCATGAGCAGATAGCGGCGCGGCCAGTCTAGCTCCCCGCTCACCGGGCTGCCGAACTTCAGGCCGGGGATCTCGATATCCAGCGTGTGCCAAATCTGGTCACCCTCTTTGGCAACCTTGATCACCTGCTGGCGCTGACCCTCAAAGTTTAGCCAACCCAGGTCAGACGGCTGGCCGCCGCCGCCTGGATAGAAGACAGTCCGATCCAACGCCGCGCGCGTCTTGCCGTCCACGGCCTCGGCGTCCAAGATGACGGCATCAAAGCCGGCGCAATAGGCATCCGTGTAATAGAGTAATTCGGTCATCCTCCCCTTCCTTCACGCGCTCGGCGCACTCGCCAATAAAAAAACCCATCCCCCTCATGGGGACGGGCTGAACAGTCCGCGGTACCACCCCGGTTCTTCGCCGGCAGATGAGCCGAGCAAAGCGCCTTGTCGTGAAGCCGGCCGCTGGGGCCGAGTTCACCGTGATGATAACGGGGCACTGCCCGGCGATCTCTACTGGGGCCTTGCCCGTTCGGACCGCTGCTCCGGAGGGATTTTCAACGCTGGGGGGCCGGCTCGGCTTCCACCATCCCAAGCTCGCTGGACGACGTTCCTGCGCCTACTCGTCTCCATCATCGCATAGACGATTAGAATACCGCAGAGTGTATCACGCGCTCTGCAGCGTGTCAATACAAAATGACGGCCAACACTCAACAAAAGTTACGCACAGGCCGGAATAAGCCTGCTATAATGAGGCTGCCATGAGCCACCGCAGAGGAGCATTCATAAATGGGGTCTATCGCACTCGAACTGGTTATCCTCCTATTTCTGATCGCCGGCAACGGGCTGCTGGCGATGGCCGAACTGGCCGTCGTCTCGGCGCGCAAACCGCGGCTGCAGCAGGCCGCGGATGAGGGCCGCGCCGGCGCAGCCGCCGCGCTGGCGCTGGCTTCCGATCCCGGCCCGTTTCTCTCCAGCGTCCAGATCGGGATCACCTTGGTCGGCATCCTGGCCGGGGCCTTTGGCGGGGCCACCATCGCGCGCTGGCTGACGCCGCGCCTGGAAGCGCTGCCCTGGCTCGCGCCCTACGCCGGGCCGCTCGCCGTGGGGCTGGTCGTCGTGCTGACCACCTATCTGACGTTAGTAATAGGCGAGCTTGTGCCCAAGCGGTTGGCGCTGCGCGACCCCGAAGGGCTGGCGATCAGCGTGGCCCCCTTTATGCAACGGCTCGCCCGCTGGACAAGACCGCTGGTGCGCCTGCTCGACGCCTCAGGCGACGCCGTGCTGCACCTGCTGCGCGTGCGCCCATCCGACGAACCGGCGGTGACCGAAGAAGAAATCCGCATCATGATCGAGCAAGGGGCCGAACAGGGCATCTTTGAACCCATCGAAGAAGAACTCGTCGGCCAAGTCTTCCGGCTGGCCGACCGCAAGGTCGGCGCACTGCTCACACCGCGGCGCGAAATCATCTGGCTGGACATCAACGACCCGCCCGACGTGATCCGCCAGGAGGTCATCGACGGCGGTTACTCACGCTTTCCCGTGGCCGATGGGCAGCTTGACCAGGTGTTGGGCGTGGTTCTGACCAAAGACCTGCTGGCGCAGGTCATGGCCGGACAGCCGATGAACCTGCGCGAGATCCTCCGCCCCGCCGTCTTTGTGCCGGAGACGACCCCTGCCCTCACTGTGGTGGAACGCTTTAAGGAGACTCACAGCAAGCTCGGCATCGTGATCGACGAATATGGCGGTGTCGAAGGGCTGATCACGGTGGACGACATCCTCACCGCCCTGGTGGGCGATATCCCGGAGCTAGGCGAGCAACAGGAACCCGACGCCATCCAGCGCGACGACGGCTCCTGGCTGATCGACGGCATGTTTGGCATCGACGAGTTTCAGGAGCTGTTTGGCCTGCGCAGCCTGCCGCCGGCCGGCGGCGGCTACTATCAGACGGTGGGCGGCTTTGTCATGGCCAGCCTGGGCCATGTCCCCAAACCCGGCGACCATTTCGAGTGGGATGGGCTGCATATCGAGGTAATCGACATGGACGGGCGGCGCGTCGACAAGGTGCTGGTGGCGCGCCAAGCAGAGCCGCCGGTCGGCGTAGAATAACGGCCTGCGGCGGGCTACTCTGCCGTCCGATGGGAAACTTATAACCCACAGGCCGCGCCGTTGTACAAGAGGCGCTGCACCGGCTGCATAGCCTTGGGATGACGCACGCCTGCGCTGCATTCGAACCGGACAATGCCGCGGCCCGCGCCCTCTATTTGGACGCGGGTTTTCAAGTCCAATCCCAAATCCTGTACTATGAATTGGCGCTATTCAAAGGAGAAGCACATGCCAGAACCAACACGACGTGACTTGCAGATTCACATCGCCCCAGAGACACATGCGCCCGCCGTAGCGCGTCTGCGCTGGATGATCGAAGACACACGAGAGCTTACCTTCGAAACGCTGGCGGACATACCGGACGCGTGGCTGGACTGGACACCGCCGGTGGGTGACAGCGTGGGAACCTTGCTCTATCACATCGCGGTGATCGAAGCCGATTGGCTGTATGTGGAAATACTAGAGCAGCCGTTTCCCTCGGCGCTGGCAGACCTCCTCTCCCATCCCATACGCACGGCAACCGGTATACTTCAGCCGGTGGTGGGTGAAACGCTGGCCGAGCATTTGGCGCGGCTGGCCGCGGTGCGGGCCGCTCTGCTCGACACGCTGGCGCACATGGACGACGCCGATCTACGCCGCGTGCGTATCTTGCCGGAATACGATGTGACGCCGGAATGGGTATTGCACCACTTGATCCAGCATGAAGCCGAGCATCGCGGCCAGATCGGGGCTATCTTCGCCTGGGCGCGCGCCCAAGGTGCAGCCGCGCCATGAATTTGGGTGAGCGCGGCCATCACATGGTCGGCGTCGGTCAGCGGCAGCAGCCGCGCCGCTGGAAAGGCAAAGACGCTGTTGGGCAGCATTGCCAGATCGGCGGAACTGAGTTTCCCGTGGGCGGTTTCCGGCATCCAAGTTGTGCCGTCGTCCTGGCGTCGGACAACTTTATCGGTGCTGTCGGCCATGCCGATCTTCCTCTCTCATTTCGAGTTTACCGCCTGGCCGTCTGGCCTAGTAGCGGCGCGGCCGGCGGCGAGAAACCACGCGCACCGTTGCATATTGCGGCGCATAGCGCTGGTCGTTCCATTGGGGCCGGCTCGCCTCAAACACCTGGTTGAAAGTCCGCCCTAGCTGTAGCGTATCGGCAGCGAACAACGTCCACATTTGGCGCGCCTGCCCATAGAGATTCGACCAGTCGATATTCGAGAACATCCTCATACCCTCCTCAACATACAGCTTGGCGAGTTTGGCCATACCCACGCCCGCACGGCTGTGTCCTGTCGACGTCATTGTGGCAGAGGGTAGTCGCTAAGGCTATGGCTTACGATAGAGGAAGCCGGTATAGCCCGCGACATATCTCAAGACGAAGCGCCGTCCCGTTCTTCCAGAGCCACATCTTGTTCCACGGCCGGCGCAACTGGGTACACAGCTTTCCAGGCCTCAAAGCCGCCCTGCAGGGCCGCAGCGCGAAAGCCTAACGACTGGAGTTGACGCACCACACGGGCGCTGGTGGCTTCGTGTGGTCAGGTACAGTAGGCGACAATAGACCTATTCTTGGCTGCTGTGCCGGCCCATTCCTCTACCCGGTCGGGCAGCACACGGATGCTGCCGGGGATCTGCGTGGCGTCGGCGCGATAGTGGGAGCGGCTGCGCACATCCAGCACAAGCGGTGGATCATCGCTCTCCAGTTGTGCCGCCAATTGCGCCGGGGTCACCAACGCGGATTGAGTGGAGTCCGGCTCAAACAGCCCAGAGAAAGTACTCTCCCGCTCTTCGGCCAAGGTCGCTGCCTCTACCCGCCGGCCATACCACGCTGCCAGCGGTGTAGCCGTTACCCCATGCAGCGCCACCGAAGTCACGACCACCAGCCCTGTCACCGCCAGCAGATACTCGGCATCGGGCACATGCGCCTGGACGGCGAGCAGAACCAATAACAGTGAGTTCAGCCCGCGCGGCCCGAACCAGCCGATAAACCCGCGTGCCAGGGCGCTCATGCGCGCCGGAAGCAGCACCAGCGTAAAGGCCAGCGGGCGGATCAGCCCCAGTGCGATCAGCGCCAATCCCAACCCCGCGGCCAGGGGCGCCAAGCTCAACATCCCCGACAAGACTGCCCCAAAAAGCACAAACGCCAGGAGCATCATCATCTCGGCGGTCTCTTCGCCATATTCCATAAAGCAATCACACAGCGTCACGTTGAAGAGGGTGATGGAAAACCCGCCAAAAAAGGCAGCCAGAAACCCATCGCCGCCCAGCGCTTGGCCCACGGCGTAACAGGCCAGCACTAGCCCAACGCCATAGAGCGCCTGATATTCGCGGCGGATGCCCATCCGTGCATCCGCCCATCCCATCAGCCGCGCACCCAGCCAGCCAACGCCCAGGCCAACCAGGGGGCTTAACAGCAAGATACGCGCCAGGAAGTTTGCCCATTCAAGCGCGCCGTTGCCGCGCGCGGTCAAGAGCGCAATCAGCACCAAGACGATGGGCAGCACTACAAGGTCATTCATGCCGGCTTCTATGCTCAACGTCCGCCGCACAGCGCGCGGCACGCGCTCGTCGCGCATAAGATCGCGCAGAACCACCGGGTCGGTCGAAGCCAGGATCGCGCCGAGCAGCAGCGCTTGGACCGGCGTCACACCGACCAGGAAGAAGGCAGCCAGCGCAACGCCGCCGATGACCAGCAGCGTGCCCGGCCCCAGAGTAAGCAGCGGCATATACCATTCGCGGCGCAGTTCATCCAACTGGACGTTGACGGCGTCCAAAAAGAGCACGAGGGCCAAGCTGATGACCGCGACCGACTCCAGCAGCGGGCTGTGTACATCCAACTGCACCACGCCATAGCCGCCGAGCGCCAGACCCATGCCCAGAAAGAGCATCGGGAAGGAGAGGGGCGCGCGTTCCACCAGCCGCGACGTGAGCGCCGCCAGCGTCAGCACCAGGGCGACAAGGCCCATGCCCAGCACGAGCGATGACATGGATGTCCTTTCGTGAACTTGCCGGTGCGCCGCGCACCGCCGGCCATTATGGTGGCAAAGCGCGCCACGCGCAACCCGCCCGCGCAAGGGGACGGGTCGAGCCTCGACAGGCAGCGCGGCGCAAACCCGCCGTAAAGACCCAGTATAAAGACCCAATATGGGGTAAGATAGGGGAATGCAGACCACACAGACGGCGCAGCCCAGGCGCGCCTATGGCTGAATACGACGCAGTTGTGGTGGGCAGCGGCCCCAACGGGCTGGCCGCGGCAGTCACCCTGGCCGAGGCCGGCTGCCGCGTGCTGGTCCTAGAGGCCAACCCGACCGTGGGCGGCGGCACGCGTACGCTGGAACTTACGCTGCCCGGCTTTCACCATGACATCTGCTCCGCCATCCACCCCCTAGGCATCGCCTCTCCCTTTTTTCAGCGCCTCAATTTAGGCCGCTATGGGCTGACCTGGGTGCAGCCACTGCTGCCCGTAGCCCACCCTTTCGACGGCGCGCCCGCCGCGGCGCTGTGGCGCGACCTGGAGCAGACCGTCACCGGCCTTGACGCCGACGGCCGCGCCTGGCGCAGCCTCTTTGCCGCGCCCGTGCGCGATTGGGATGCGCTGGCCGCCATGACATTGGCGCCGTGGCCGCGCCCGCGTCACCCACTGACCCTGGCGCGCTTTGGCCTGTCTGCGATCTGGCCCGCGGCCCGGCTGAGCCGCGCCAGTTTTGACACGCCGCGCGCCCGCGCCCTCTTCGGCGGGCTGGCGGCCCATGCCATCCAACCGCTGGAGTGGCCGCTGACCGCCTCGTTTGGTCTCATCTTAGGTACCCTGGCGCATGTGGCGGGCTGGCCGATGCCGCGCGGCGGCTCTCAGGCCATTGCCGATGCCCTGGCCGCCTATTTGGCCGAGTTGGGTGGGAGCGTGGTCACCGGCCACTTCGTAACCGATCTCGACAAACTGCCCCCGGCGCGCGCCCTCCTGCTCGATGTGACCCCGCGCCAGTTTGTGGCGCTGGCCGGGGCGCGCCTTCCGGCGGGCTATCGCCGGCGGCTGCTGCGCTATCGCTATGGGCCGGGCGTCTGCAAGGTCGACTATGCGCTGGATGGCCCTGTGCCCTGGCGCGACCCAACCTGCGCCCTGGCCGGGACGCTCCATCTGGGCGGCACGCTGCCGGAGATCGCCGCGTCCGAGCGCGCCGTCTGGCAGGGGCAGCACGCACCACAGCCCTTTGTGATCGCCGCTCAGCCCAGCATCTTTGACCCCAGCCGCGCCCCCGCGGGCCGGCATACGCTCTGGGCCTACTGCCATGTGCCGCACGGCTCTACCCTGGACGTGAGCGCCGCCATCGAGGCGCAGATCGAACGCTTCGCTCCCGGCTTTGGCGCGTGCATTTTGGCGAAACGCGTACACAGCGCGGCCGCGCTAGAAGCCTACAACCCCAACTACATCGGCGGCGACATCAACGGCGGCGTGCAAAACTGGCGGCAGTTCTGGTCACGTCCGGTCTTGCAGGCCGATCCCTATGCCACGCCGCTGCCGGGCGTCTATCTCTGCTCGTCATCTACCCCGCCCGGCGGCGGCGTGCATGGCATGTGCGGTTATCACGCCGCCCGCGCCGTGCTGCGCAGGGAACAAAAAAGTGACCGGCGCTTCACAAGCGCCGGTCACTTGCTCACCCTAATTACGCTTGAGGAGCGTTGACATTCACCAGCCAGTTGGTGCCAAACTTGTCCGTGAGCATGCCAAACGTATCGCCCCACGGCGCTTTCTCCAAGGGCATCGTGATCATGCCGCCGGACGCAAGCTTGTCCCAATAACCGCGCAGTTCTGCTTCATTCTCGCCGCTGAGCGAGATGCTGATGCTCGATCCGGAGCTGTATTGCATGCCAGTGGGCGCATCAGAACCCATCAGCGTAATGCCGTTGTCGGCTTGCAGCATGGCGTGCATAATCTTGTTATCATCCGCCGGGTCTTGCGATGCAGGGAACTCTCTGAAAGTACTCATCTGCAACATGCCGCCAAAGACCGACTTGTAGAATTCCATGGCCTGGCGGGCGTTATCCTTAAAGCCGAGATAGGGGTTCAGTCTGGTGGACATGGTTCCTCCTGGGTGGCTACCTGTGGAAATACAACAATCATTGTGACGGTCACATCACTTGGGACAATGTTGGGGATGATGCTGGATACGATGGGGAAAGTCGCCCCACCATAATAGAACAAAAGTTCTG
>JADLFO010000049.1 GCA_020845455.1 Caldilineaceae bacterium | reverse complement strand
GGCGAGACCGAGAAGACCTTTGCGGTGACGATTGCGAATGACGCGCTGGACGAAGCGGATGAGACCGTCAACCTGGCGCTGAGCGAACCGGCCAATGCCACGCTGGGCACGCCCTTTGGCGCAGAGCTGACGATCACCGACGACGACAACCCGCCGGTCGTGGCGTTCAAGGTCGCTGCGGGCGAGAAGGGCGAGAAGGCCGGTACAGTCGAGATCGAGGTCGTGTTGACCCCGGTGTCCGGCCAACGGGTCACCGTGGACTATGCGGTGACGGGCGGCACGGCGGAAGCCGGCAACGACTACAGCACCGTGAGCGGCACGCTCAACTTTGCGCCGGGCGCGACTAGCAACACCTTCCAGTTGACGCTGCTCGACGACGTGCAAGACGAACCAGACGAGACGGTCATCCTGACGCTGAGCAACCCGGTCAACGCCACGCTGGGGGCGAAAGACTTCACGTTGACCATCAAAGACAATGATCCGCCCGCCAGCACAGACTTCAAGGTCTATGGGCCGGTGATCGTCAAGAACTAGACCTGCCGTCTCGAACTGTCTCGACAGTGTTGCGTTGCACAAGGTTGGGGAACTGGATACAACGGCGTGCCCGGTTCCTCAACCGCTGTACCCTCAAGAAGACTGAAGAATACAAAGAAATCCGCTCGTGAAGGTTGCATTGGAGGTGAACATCATGACTGCCGACAGCCAATTCCTCGATCTCAAGTTGATCTCCTCCCGGAACGTCTCGTTGATCCGTCCGGGCTACCATCTGGCCAAACGGGCGCTGGATATCTTTGTGTGTCTGATGGCGCTGCCCTTTCTGCTCCCGATCTTTCTGATCTGCGCGCTCTTGATCTGGCTGGACGACCCCGGCCCGGTCTTTTTCAAACAGTTGCGCACGGGCAAAGGCGGCGCGCGCTTCCGCATGTACAAGTTTCGCACCATGGTCACCAACGCCGAAGAGTTGAAGCTGAAATATGCGCATCTCAACGAACTGACCTGGCCGGACTTTAAGATGACCAACGACCCGCGCGTCACCCGTGTCGGGCGCATCTTGCGCAAGACCAGCCTGGACGAGATGCCGCAGATCATCAACGTGCTCAAGGGCGACATGAGCCTGGTCGGGCCGCGGCCTACCTCGTTTGACGTCAGCACTTATTCGCTGCGCCACACCGAGCGGCTCGAAGTCGTGCCGGGCATCACCGGGCTGTGGCAGATCAGCGGGCGCAGTGACGTGGATTTCGACCAACGGCTGCTCTTGGACATCGAGTATATTGAGCGGCGCAGCCTGTGGTTTGATATCCAAATTCTGTTTCGCACGGTCGTCGCCGTGTTCAAACAAGAGGGCGCTTATTAGGTCGTGTGAGCCTGATAGCAAACCGAGTAGCAACCCAGCGTAAGCATGGCGGCGGCCAATGGAGTGAAAGCGACGTTCCCGCCGCCATGTGTGTTTCAGCGCCTATCTTTTATCGCCTGTATATTCATTGCTGCCGAATCTGATTCGTTATTAGGAAGGGTACTCATGCGCGTCCTTGTAATGGGAACTGGCTATGTGGGGCTGTCTCATGCCGCAGTGTTGGCGGAATATGGTCACGAAGTCTATGCCTACGACATCGATCAGGTGCGGATTGCGGCCTATCAGAGCGGCGAAGCTGCCCAGATCGAGCGCTATGTCAACGAGCCTGGCTTGTCGGCGCTGATCCGCGAGAACTTGGACCGCCGTCTGTTTTTCCGCACCGAGATCGGCGACCTAGCCGACAGCGCTGAGCTCGTTTTTTTCTGCATCAACACGCCGTCACAACCCGACGGCTCCACCGACCTGAGCAACTATTTGGCCGCCGCGCACCATTTGGCGACGCTGTTGGTGCAGCGAGAGCCGAAAAACCGGGTGCTGTTGGTGACCAAGAGCACGGTCCCCATCGGCACGGCGCGCCTGCTGCAAGAGGTGATGGACTATCACGCCGTCGAGAATTTCGGCGTGGCGTCGAACCCTGAATTTCTGCCTCAAGGCAACGCCGTCGAAGGCTCACGCCGCCCCGACCGCGTGGTGGTGGGGGCCGATACGGCGGAAGATTTCCAGTTGCTGCGCCATCTGTACGCGCAGTTTGTCAACCATGTACGCATCCGCTACCTGGAGACCACGCCGGAGACCGCCGAGGCGATCAAATATGTGAGCAACGCGATTCTGCTCACCTATATCTCGTTCTGGAACGGCGTGGGCGCGCGCCTGGGCGAACGCTTCGCCAACATCCGCATGGAAGACCTGCGCAGCGGCGTCACCAGCGATGGCCGCATCAGCACCTGGGGGTCGTATGTCAGCAACGGCGCGGGCGGCAGTTGTCTGGATAAGGACATTCTTTCGCTGATCTATCAACTGCATCAGACCAGCACCCCGACCGATCTGCTGCGCGCCGTCTATCAGATCAACGGCTATCAGAAGTCCTATCTGCTGGATCGCGCCGCGCAGGAGATGCAGTTCAGCTTTAACCAAAAGACGGTGGCGCTGCTTGGGCTGGCCTTTAAGAAGCGCACCAATGACATGCGCAATTCGGCGGCGCTCAAGGTGGTGGAGTCGCTGCTGGCGCGCGGGGTCAAGTCGATCCGCGCCTATGACCCGCTGGCCAACGACGAAGCCCAGCGCACCTGGTTCAACCCGGACAAAAATTATCTGTTTGAGCGGATCGTCTACTGCCGCACCCCGCAGGAAGCGCTCACGGGCAGCGATGCGCTCTTTGTCTCGACCGACTGGGAGGAGTTCCGCGGTCTCTCGACGGTCATCCAAGCGACTGTCCAGCCGCCCTATTTGATCATGGACGGGCGGCGCATGATCTCGGACCATGACCAACTCGTCGCCACGGGCTATGACTATATCTCGGTGGGGGGGCCTGCGCAGCAGCCGGCCCAGGCCGGTGCGGAGATGCCCCTGCGCCGGGTGCAGGCCGGCCGCAATGGAATCAGCCCCTATCCAAACCATGTGCTGCCAAGATCATCGTGAACGCCTGCTATGCGCGTCGCCCTCGACGGCACAGCAGGGCGCTATACACAAGAGCCGTATACAAGACCATAAAGATTGGTTTGGGGGCGCTATGCGACGACTCTATTGGTTGAGCATCTTGGTCATCTGTAGCACAGCCCTAAGCACAATCTTGGCAGGCTGTTTTGGGGGCGCGAGCGAGCGGCTGCAATCGCTGGCACGCGGCGGCGGCAGGGTTGTCTGGGCGCCTGCCGTGATGAACGCCGGCGAAGCCCCGCTGCAGCCGTTGACCGCGCCGGCGATCGCCGGCCAGATCGGCGGTCAGATGCAAGGGATTGCCGTCCAGGGCCGCTATGCCTATATGGGTGTGGGGCCACGCTTGACAATATTGGATCTCTCCGCCCCCGACCGCCCCACCCTAGTGGGCCAAACGTCCATCCTGCCCGGCTTGGTGTATGCGGTCACGGTCGAGGGCAACCGCGCCTATGTGACGACAGAGGGCGGCGACCTGCGCATTGTCGACGTGACTGACGCGGCGCAGCCGAGAGATATCACGGCGGAGGTCGCCGACCGTCCGCGCGCGGCGCAGGACCCGCTGGCGGCGCCCGCGGCCGCTGCCAATGGCCTCGTCTATCAGGCCGCGGGGCGGGCGGGCCTCCAGATCGTGGATGCCTCCAACCCCGATGCGACTGTGGGGAGCTTTACCGCACTGGAGAGCGCCGCCGATGTCCAGGTGGATGGCAGCACCGCCTATGTCGTAGACCCCTGGTCGGGGCTGCATCTGCTGGATGTGACCACCCCCGCCGCACCGCGTGAGATCGGCCAGGTGGATACGCCTGGGCTGGCGAGCCAGGTTGCCGTCGCCGGCAGCCGCGCCTATCTGCTCGACCGCTGGTTTGGCCTCTATATCGTGGATGTGAGCAACGCGCAGTCGCCTGCGCTGCGCGGGCGCTATGCCGCGCCGCAGCAGGTGGACGCCGTCGTTCAGGCAGGCTCAACCGCCTATACCGCCGCGCGCGGCGATGGCCTGTGGGTCATCGACCTGAGCGACCCGGCGGCTCCGCGGGCGGTGGCGCATGTCGAACTGCCGGAGATCGGCGCAGGGCTGGCCTTGATGGACGGCTATCTCTATGTGGCCGCCGGTGAAGCGGGGCTGTATATCTACCGCCTCGACAACGCGCGCGCGCCGGAGCAGGTCGCCGTCTATACGGCTGTCGGCTCGGCCGTGGGCGTGGCGGCGGCGGGCGGCTTTGTCTACATCGCCGACGAGTGGATGGGGCTGCGGATTGTGAATGTGGCCGATCCCCGCCGGCCTGTAGAAGTCGCGAGCGTGGAGGGGCTGCCCGTGCGCGATGTGGCGGTTGTGGGCAACCTGCTCTATGTGGCGGCAGATGATGCCGATCTTCAGGTGTTTGACGTCGCCGACCCGTCCACGCCGCGGCCGGCGCAGACCTATGCTGTGCCTGGCGATGCCATGGGCGTGGAGGTCAACGGCGGCTACGCCTATGTGGCGGCGGGCGGAGCCGGTTTTCAGATCCTTGCGCTCGCCGATGGCGCAGTGGTCGGCGGGTGGGGCGATGCGTATGGCCGTGCGCTCTATTATGCCGGCGGCACAGTCTATCTTACGACCGAACAGGCCGGCGTACAGGTGATCGACGTGACGACGCCCGCCGCGCCCCGTCTAGTCAAAGGGCTGGAGACCTTTGGCGCAGCCACAAATCTCTTTGGCAGCGACGCGGCGATCTATGTGGCCGACGAAGTCGGGGGGTTGCTTATACTCAAAACCCAGTCTGAGCAGGGGGAGAATCGATGAAACGGCAGCCTCTTTCAATCGACTGTTCTGTTGATCGTGTCTGGCGCTGGGTTCTCCCCTGCGCCCTGTTGATCGTGGGCGTCTGCTTAAGTTTAGCCGGCGGCGTGGCGCGCGCTTCCACCCCGGTGGACTACGGCTATCGCACCTTTTCCTATGCTAATGGCTCCTCCTCCGGCTGTAATTCCACGCCCACCGGCGAGAAGCCCGAAAGCAAGCTTTGGTATAACGACGGGCTGTGGTGGGGCAGCCTCTGCCATGGGCCGTCGAAGAGCTATCACATTTATCAGTTTGACCTTGTCAACCAAGATTGGATCGACACCGGGACTGAGATCGACAACCGGGGCGGCGCTAAGGCCGATGTGCTCTGGGATGAAGCCGCCCAGAAACTCTATGTGGCGTCGGCTGTGTTTACCAATAGCGGCGCGGCCTCAAGCTCGCAGTCGAACTGGGCGCGGCTCTATCGCTACAGTTACAACAGCGGCAGCAAACGCTATACCCTGGATTCCGGCTTCCCCGTCGTAGGGATATCACGCGGCAGATCTGAGACGATCACCTTGACCAAGGACTCCACAGGTATGTTGTGGGTGACCTATGTGGAGGACCGCAAGGTGATGCTCAACCACAGCCGCAACGGCAACGATGCGGACTGGGGCGCGCCCTACGTCCTGCCTGCTACGGGGGCAAGCAACGTGAGCAGCGACGACATCTCGTCGATGATCAGCTTTGGCGATCGCGTGGGCGTGCTGTGGAGCAACCAGAGTACCAAGATCATGTACTTTGCCGTCCACCAGGCGACCGACGCCAACGACCTCAACTGGCAGAGCACCAACGTCTATAACCCCGGCGGCAGCGGCGCCGACGACCATATCAACCTCAAGGCGCTGCAGAACGACCCTGCCGGCGTCATCTTTGCCGCCACCAAGACGTCGTTTACAGGCTCGCAGCCGCTGATCAATCTGCTCGTATGTACGACCTTCCCTTGCACCAGCGCCGCGCAGTGGCAGGTGCATATGCTCTATACGGGCAGTGAGAATGATACGCGCCCCATTGTGCAGATCGACACCGCCGGGCGCAAGCTGCATTTCTTTACGACGGGGAGCGGTTCAGGCGGTGATATCCGCTACAAGGTGACCTCGCTGGACAACATCCAGTTTGCGCGCGGCGAAGGCGAACTGTTCATCAAGAAAAGCGACGATCTCAAGGTCAACAACGCCACGTCGACAAAACAGTATGTCAACGGCACGACGGGGCTGCTGGTCGCCGCGGGCAGCCAAACGACGTTCTACTACTATCATAACTACATCAGCTTGAACGGCGGGCCGCCCCCGACCCCGCCGGTAATCAGTTCTTTTAGCCCAACCAGCGGCGCAGCGGGCAGCGAGGTAACGATCACGGGCAGCCGTTTCACCGGCGCAAACGCCGTCGCCTTCAACGGTACGGCGGCGACCTTTGTGGTGGATTCCAACACGCAGATCCGCGCCACCGTGCCTGCGAACGCCACTTCCGGCCCGATCCGCGTCACCACGCCGCAGGGCAGCGCGACGAGCGCCACCAACTTCACCGTGATACCGCCTAACCAAGCGCCGAGCGTGAACGCCGGCGCGGATCAAGCGGTGAACCTGCCCAATACAGTGCTGCTGGCGGCGGCGGTCAGCGATGACGGGCTGCCGACCCCGCCGGGAACGGTTACGCTGCAATGGAGCAAGGCGAGCGGCCCCGGCAACGTGACCTTTGGCAGCCCGACCGCGGCCAATACGACGGCCAGCTTCTCGGCTTCCGGGACCTATGTCCTGCGGCTGACGGCCAACGATGGGGAACTGGATGGATGGGACGAAGCAACGGTCAAGGTCAACCAGCCGCCGAGCGTGAACGCCGGCGCGGATCAGAGCGTGACGCTGCCCGCCGGCGCGGCGTTGGCGGCAACGGTGAGCGACGATGGCTTGCCCAACCCGCCGGGGGCGCTGACCTTGCAGTGGAGCAAGGCGAGCGGCCCAGGCGATGTCACCTTCGAGAACGCCGCCGCTGCCAATACCTCGGCCAGCTTCTCGGCGGCGGGCGTCTATGTGCTGCGGATCAGCGCCAGTGACGGCAGCGCCGGCAACATGGATGAACTGACGGTGACGGTGAACCCGGCTGCACCGTCCAACCAGCCGCCGAGCGTGAATGCAGGCCCAGACCAGACCATCACCTCGCCCGCCCAGGCCCTATTGTCCGGTACGGCGAGCGATGACGGGCTGCCCAACCCGCCCGGCGTGGTGGCGCTGCAGTGGAGCAAGGTCGACGGCCCCGGCGATGTCACCTTCGACAGCCCAAACACCGGCGCAACGGCCGCGGGCTTCACGGCCACGGGGGAGTACGTGCTGCGGCTGACTGCCGACGACGGCGCGCTGAGTGCATGGGATGAAGTGACGGTGACAGTCAACCCGGCTGCGCCGACCAACCAAGCGCCCAGCGTGAACGCCGGCGCGGACCAGACCGTGACGCTGCCGGATTCTGTGACGCTGGCGGCGACGGTCAGCGACGACGGGCTGCCCAACGGAACGCTGACCTTGCAGTGGAGTAAGACGAGCGGTCCGGGCAACGTGACCTTTGTCGATGCCGCCGCGGCCAATACGACGGCCGGTTTTTCGGCAGCAGGAGAATATGTCCTGCGGCTGACTGCCGGCGATGGGGAACAGAGCGCATGGGATGAGGTGGCGGTGACGGTCAACGACCCGAACACCACGCCCACCGCGCCGGTGATCACGTCGTTTAGCCCGGCAGGCGGCGCGGAGGGCGACACGGTCACGGTCAGCGGCAGCGGCTTCAGCGGCGCGACCTCTGTAAAATTCAATGGCACAGAGGCAACATTTGTGGTAGAATCGGACAGTCAGATTCGCACGACGGTGCCTGCGGGGGCAACCAGCGGCCCGCTGAGCGTCACTACGCCACAGGGCAGTGCGGCGAGCGCCGCCAGTTTCACCGTCGAAACGCCGCCGCCCGATGCGGAGGATGTCGTCTTTGTGAGCCTGGCCTCCAGCGCCACAGTGGCAGGTATGGATGTCCGCGATGAAGATATCCTGGCCTACGACACCGGCAGCGACCAATGGACACTTATCTTTGACGGGTCAGACGTAGGTCTCAGCGCAAGCGACATCAATGCGTTTGAACTGCTCGACGATAATTCCATGCTGCTCAGCCTCAACACCATCGCCGATCTGGGGAAGTATGGGCTGACGGATCGTCCGGCGACGCCGATCGACATCTTGCGCTTTATCCCGGAGTCCCTTGGCTCCAATACCCGTGGCAGGTTCGAGTGGGTTTTCCAGGGCGGCAGCCTGGGTCTGGAGAACACGACCAGCGAGGTGATCGACGCCCTGGCGCTGACGCCGGAGGGGGATCTGCTCCTGAGTCTGGCCGGCTCGTATGACTTGCCGGGCGTCAGCAACGGTCGCGACGAGGACTTGATCCGGTTCACGCCCAGCCAACGGGGCGATTTCAGCAGCGGTACGTTCTCGCTCTACTTCGACGGGTCCGATGTCGGCCTGTCGGAATCGGCGGACGAAGATGTGGTCGGCGTCTGGCGCGACCTTGATAGCCCAGTTGACGAACTCTATCTGACAACCAAAGGACTGTACAACGTCTCTGGTCTCAGCGGGGACGGCGCCGATATCTTCATCTGCACGCCGGGTTCGTTGGGCAGCACGACAAGTTGCACCTTCCGGTCCTACTGGGAAGGGTCGAAACACGGGCTGACCGGCGAGATCGTGGACGCCTTTAGCATCGACAAGGGGGGACGGCTCTTCAGAACGATGGTCTCTGCGCTGCAGCAGCTTGGTGGTCAATCGACGCCGCAAGCGCCTGAGCCGATAGAAGAAGATGATGGATGGCCCGATACAGACAATTGGGTTTCGTTCCCCTATCTTCTGGATGAAGGGCCGAAATGATCGCTTCGCCGGCAGCAGAGAGCATTCTAGTTAGGCAGCCCTGTCCAGCGCGCGGGGTAGCTTCTGCCGGCGATCTGTGGGGATTCTTGTCTGAAAAGTTGTCGGCGGACGCCGAACCGGAGAAGGCGGCGTCTGCCGACCGGCCCGTTGATTTACCAACTGATCTCAACCCAACCCATCACCTATGTAAATCCCGTATATCTGAAGGTATGCGCAGGTTGCAGAGCGGCAGTTCCGTCGACGAACAGACCATAGTAGACCTGATCGAACGCGCGCAGCGGTATTCCGACCCTGAGGCGTTCGCAGGTCTCTATGAGCTGTTTACCCAGCTCATCTTTCAGTACCTCTGCGCGCGCTTTGGGAGCGTCGAATCTGCCGAAGAGATCACGTCACAAGTTTTTCTCCGGCTGATCGAAAAGATCACCCTCTACCGCATTGCGCCCGACAACAATGTCTCCAATTTCACGGCCTGGCTCAAGCGCGTCGCCACTAACCTCATGGTGGACATGCTGCGTGCCCGTAAACGCGCACGGTTTACTGCGCTGGAGCATGCCGAGGATGTGCCGGCGGATTTCTCCAGCAGTACCATCGACGAGGGGATCGCGTTTGAAGAGATTTTGCAGGAGCTAAAATCGTTAAATGACTTGCAGCATGATGTAATTGTCTTGCGCTTTCTCGAAGACCTGACCATTGCCGAAACTGCTCAGATTATGCAGAAGACCGAAGGAGCAGTCAAGGCGCTACAACATCGCGCACTCGAAAGCCTGCGCCGTCAGCTCACTCGGCGTGACCGCCATGACCTACGAAAATATCCTAGATCTTTGTATCGAAGCGCTTAAACGCGGGGAGACGGTCGAAGCCTGTCTGTCGATGTACCCCGCAGAAGCAGATAGGCTCGAACCCGTATTGCGGATCGCCGCACACTTGCAGCGCGCGCCGCGGCCGCAGATGTCGGCTGCCGCGTATGAGCGCGGGCGTGAACAGATGCTGGAAGCGGCGCGCAAGCGCCAGGCCCAGATCGCTCAAAACGGCCTGGCCTCCCCGGCCTCCTACAGCAACGGCCACAGCAACGGCTACTTGAACGGCCATCCGGGCAGCGCCGTCAACGGCCATTTGGATGGCCATTCAAATGGCTATCTGAACGGGAACTCCGACGCTCACCTGCATGGCGCTGCCGGCCATGAACCCGTCGCAAGCCAGGCGGGGCAGAGCCGCGGCGCGGCGTTTGTCTTGCCCCAGCCGGTGGACAGCGCACCGGTCGGCCGCGTGGCCCGGCGCGTGGCTTGGCCGGGGAAGGTGATGATGGTCGCCGCGGCGTGCATGCTGCTGGTTTCGGCGTTGTCGCTGCGGGTCGCGACCCGCAGCCTGCCCGGCGATTTTCTCTACCCGGTCAAACGCGCCGGCGAAGCAGTGCAGGGTGTGCTGCTGACGACTCTGGGAGAAGAGGCCACTTGGCAGATGCGCCAGGCCAAGCGCCGTGTGCATGAGTTAATGGCGCTCGAAGCCGCCGGTCACACGCCCGACCCGACATTGGTGGCGGAGGCCAAGGCTGAGACCGGCGAGGCGTTGGCCCTGATGCCGGCGCTGCCGCCCGAAGAGCGCGCCCAATTGCTGTCGGAATGGACGCCAATCCTCCAAGGGTATCAACAGGATGCTGTCACGCCCAGCGTCGTCGTGACGGCATTAGCCGAACCGCTGGCTACGGTGCAGGCGGCGATGCCGGTCCAGGCTGTCGCCGTGGCGTTGCTGCCGACGGTGACCGAGACCCCTGCCGGCCGGCCGGCGATCCCAGCGATGCCTGGGGTCAATGCACCTGTCGCAGCGCCGAGCGCCACGCCCATGCCGGCAGCCGGCGCCGCGCCCGCGGTGGCGTGGGCGGTGGACCAAGCGTCGCCCTTTGTGCCGCCGGCTGCGCCGACCACGGCGCGCGCCGCAGATGGAGAGATGACGGTGCAGGCGACCGCTACTTCTACGCGCCGCAACGCCACCCCCACAGTCCGCCCTCAGAATGCACTGTCTGCATCGCAGCCGCCTGAATATGGGGGGCCGGCGACGGTGACGCCGACGCGCACTCCGACACGCACGCCGACGCGCACACCGAGTCCAGACCCGGTTGAACTGCCGAAGGGTATGAGCGGCTCCACGCCGACGGCCACGCCGCGTCCGACGGTCACGCCGCGGCCGAGCGCCACCCCCACGCCGCGTCCGACGGTCACGCCGCGGCCAAGCGCCACCTCCACGCCGCGTCCGGAGCAGGTCTTGCTGCCCACGGTAACCAATACGCCGCTGCCCATCGCCACGCCGACTGCAACTCCGCAGCCAAGCGCGGTGCCGGTTCTGCTGCCCACGGTGACCAATACGCCGCTGCCCATCGCCACGCCGGTCGCGACACCCACGCAGACTGCCACCGACTTGCCGACCCCGACTTTGACGGTGGAACCGACGGCGCCGGAGGAGCCAAGCGCTACGCCAATTCCGACCGATACGCCGACGACAACGCCGACTCTGTCTGCCACGCCGACCGTGACCCCGACGCCGACCCCGCCGTCGACGTCTACGTCAACGGCGACCTCGACGGCGACCGATACACCTGTGCCGCCGACGAACACGCCGGTCCCGACCAATACACCGGTCCCGACCGATACGCCGACGGCGACCGATACACCTATGCCGCCGACGAACACGCCGGTCCCGACCGATACGCCGACGGCGACGCCGACCGATACCCCTGTGCCGCCGACGAACACGCCGGTCCCGACCAATACACCGGTCCCGACCGATACGCCGGCGCCTGAGGTGACGGCGATGTCTGCATCGACGAACACGCCTGTGCCGCCGACGAACACACCGGTCCCGACCAATACACCGGTCCCGACCGATCCGCCGACGGCGACGCCGACCGATACCCCTGTGCCGCCGACGAACACGCCGGTCCCGACCGATACACCGGTCCCGACCGATACGCCGGCGCCGCCGCCTGCCACGCCCACGGGGATGCCCGCGCCGCTGGAGACGCCCGTGCTGCCGGACTCGCCGCCGTCCGGCATGATCGAGCCAGTTGCATGGCTGCATGCAGATCTGCCGCACAGGGGCTAGGCGCGCGGTGCGGTCACAGCGCCGCCGTGTTTGAATCGAAAAAGCCTGTTGGTGACCTGGCCAAGCCATCGCCAACAGGCTTTTTTGTTTTGGGGAAGGCAGGTTGGCTGCCGGATGGGTTGCCCGCAGATGCGCTACTCGCGCTTGCGAAAGGAGTAGCCCCGCCCACGCACCGACACTAGGTATTGTGGCTGCTGTGGGTCCGGTTCGATCCGTTGGCGCAGATAGCGGATGTAATTGTGGATATAGTGGACCGGCTCTTGGTAGGCTGCACCCCACACTGCGCGTAACAACCCCAGGTGGGTGCAGACATGCCCCGCGTTTTCAAAAAGATACGCCAGCAACTGATATTCGGTGGTCGAGAGCTTGACCGGCTTGCCGCGCACGCAGACCTGTTGGCCTTCGAGGTCGATCGTCAGATAGCCGTCGTCGTAATAGGTCTTCTTGGCCGCCTCGGGGCTGGGACGATACCAGCGCAGCGCGGCTTCGACGCGCTCCATCAGTTCGTTTTGTGAAAACGGCTTGGTGACATAGTCCACCGCGCCGGCATCCAGCCCGCGCACGATGTTCTCTGTGCCGCCGAGTGAGGACAGAAAAATGATCGGCAAAAAGGTCTTGCTGAGCAGGTCGTCACACACCTGCCAGCCCGGTGAGTCGGGCAGCATGATGTCGAGGAGCACCAGGTCGGGAGTGTGGCGTGCAAAATGCTCCAGGGCCTGGCCGGCGCTGGCTGCGATCAGCACCCGGTGTCCATGGCTCTGGCAGATCAACTTTAGCAGCTTCTGATAGAACGGATCGTCTTCGACGACCAAGATCGTGGCAGGCGGGATCGCGGCAGACGGGATCTTGGCAGGCAGAACCGTTGCTGGAAAAGGAATGTCTGTCATGTAGTTTGCCATGTTCTATTCAAGAATCCCGGAGGCGCGGCACGCCTCCGGGAGAAGGGGGGCGCTGCTGTCTAGACCGGCAAGAACACCGGCTCGCCGGGCGCTTGGGCGACCCGGCGGGCAAGCGCAGATTTGCGCTCTGGCTGGTGTCCGAAAACTCTGACCCTGGATTGAGGATCAGGCGCTGCGATTTAGGCGTGGACAAGTCGACGCCGGCCTTACATGCTCGGCGCAGAATCTAGCCTGAAGTAGTAGCCCTTTCCATAGACGTTGACCAGATACTTGGGCCGGTTGGACGCGTGCTCGAGCTTGCGGCGCAGACGGCCCACATAGAGATGAACGTAGTTCAGGCTGGTCTCGTACCCTGCACCCCAAATTTGGCTCAGGATCTGTTCGGCGGAGCAAACCTGGTTTGCTTTCTTAAGCAGATAGACCAGCAGGTTATATTCGATGGTGGTGAGGGGGACGACTTCCCCGCCGACGCATACCTCTTGTGCGGCAAGGTTGATCTGCAGATAGCCGTCATCATAGACCTGGGGCATCGCCTCCGGCAGAAACGCTTCTTTGCGCCGCAGCGCGGCCCGGGTGCGCGCTAACAGGATCTGTGGCGCGGTCGTTGTCGTGACATAATCCACCGCACCGAGCCGCAGAGCGCGGATCGCATCGTCTTCGCGATGTGAGGTCGAAAGAAAGACGATCGGGACGCGCGTCTTGCCCAGCACTTGCCGGCACACTTCCCAACTGGGAATGCCCGGCAGCTCTACATCCAGCAAAACCAGGTCAGGCGACGCCTCATCGAAACGTTTCAACGCTTCACTGCCTGACGCAGCAGAGAGAAATTGGCAGCTGTTTTGCAGGCCTTTCTCTAAGACCTGTCGAACCTCCGGCGCATTCTCCGCAACTAAGATAACAGGGTTGTTCTTGTGTTGGCCGCGGCCAAGACGGTCGGATCCGCTTTGATGATACTGATTCTGTCTTATCATGGGGTGTCTATAATTCCTCATCGCGGGCACTCTCATCCATTAGAAGCCTGTTTGGCAGTGAGTGTGGACAGGTTAGATAAAGCTGTTCCCATCACAAGTTTGGAGACAGGCATCCACCGGATCAGGGTGCAATCTCTTCCGGGGCGCTGACAATGAAACGAACTCGGTTGCGCTACGTCAGCTTCGGGCTGGACTCGTGGTGAAAGTCGCAGCCACAGACACGGGATAGGTACCTTCATGTATGCCCAGCGCAATGTCCGGTGCAATATCGATGCAAGTACCCATGCACTTACTTGTACGAACGCGAAGGGCGTGAGGATACTCCCTATCAAAAAAATGACAGGCATGACAGGATGCATTTGGGGGCTGCATTTGGGGACACATCGCCCAGGCCCGAATCGCGCGCAACTCTTAGTTGTTATTTAGGTTTGACCTATTGACGCGTCTAGGGCCGCAGAGTATAGTGGGGTGCAGGACAGGGATCGCTGTCTGAAAAGTCGCCGCATATCTCGGCTCATAACTATCTGTTTAGACAATGCGCGGAGACTCTTCCGATGCGACGGTATGAATTGACCGACGAACAGTATGCATTGTTGGCGCCTCTGTTCGCAGGAGCCAGCAAACTGGGCCGGCCACAGATCGACCATCGCCGGATCCTCAACGGCCTGTTTTGGAAGCTGAGTTCCGGCGCCGCCTGGCGAGATGTGCCCGCGCGCTATGGGGCCTGGCAGACCATCTACAGCCGCTACACCCAGTGGCGCAGAGACGGCACTTGGGAGCAGATCGTCAGACTGCTCCAGGTCCAAATCGACGGGTCTGGCAAGATCCGCTGGAATGAGTGGAACAGCCGAGAGGCCGCGGGCCACCCGTTCGCACAGGAAGCGGCCATCGCGACAGCGGAACATAGGGCCAACCTGCAGACCGCGTAGCGACGCCGCTATGCCGGCTGCGAGCGCTCGTCTGGGTATTTGAGCACGGCGTTTGAGCCTCGCGCCACTGGCGGCGCAGCGTGACAGCGCATCTCACCACAAGCCCGTTGGGGCTATCCTGCGGACCGTTTGCCTGCTTGGGGTCGGCCACCGTCG
>JADLFO010000048.1 GCA_020845455.1 Caldilineaceae bacterium | reverse complement strand
CGCCCATTCAACCGTCAATGCTTTGGCGAGCAACCTGCGCATCGAATACCGTCCCACACGCTTGACCCAAAAACCTCCACGACCTCGGCAATGTCGCCATATTCTTCCAGCAGATCGGATACATAGGTGTCTATGGGTGCCGGGCTATCTCTCCCAGCACGGCGAGAAGTTGTGCGGATAGCCGTTTCGACGTAAAAAGGAGGGCATCAATCGCATTCCGGCCGGATTGTCGCATGGCGGCTCCGGTCTCCATCTGTCCAGGGGATGTCCCCCATGCCTGATTCTCGCTATCGGTGGTTTATGCTGGCGCTGGCCGCGCTCACCCATACCTTTGTCATGGGCATGCCGACCATGTCGCTGCCCGTCCTCTTTCCGGAGATCGCGGCCGACTTGGGGCTGACCTTGGTCGAGGTGGGCATCATCTGGGGTATCGGCTCGCTCACCAGCATTGTCACGGCGCTCTTGGCCGGGGCGATCGGCGACCGCATTGGGGCCAAAAACGCGCTGATGATCGCATGTATTGGGGTCGGCATCCTGGGCGCGGCGCGCGGGCTTTCCTCCAGCTTTATCACGCTCGCCGGATTTACGCTGCTCTTTGGCCTGGTTCCCACCGCGATCAGCACTAATGTACACAAGACCTGCGGCATCTGGTTTAGCGGGCCGCAGTTGGGGCTGGCGAACGGCGTGGCCTCGGCGGGCATGGCCTTGGGCTTTATGCTCGGCTCCTTCCTGTCGGCCACCGTGCTGTCGCCCTGGCTGGGCGGCTGGCGCAACGTACTTTTCTTCTATGGCGCGGTCGCCGTGATCATAGGGATCATCTGGTCGACGGTGCGGTCCGGCCCAGAGGCGGCGCGCAGCAGCACGCCGGCTGCGCCGGTCTCGCTGCGCCACGGGCTGGCCTATGTCAGCCGCATCCGCAGCCTGTGGGTGCTGGGGTTTGTCCTCTTTGGCATCGGCGGCGGCATCCAGGGCACGCTGGGCTATCTGCCCACCTTTCTGCGCGATGCAGGCTGGCCGGGGCCGCTGGCCGACAGCGCGCTGGCGACCTTCCACGCCACCAGCTTGATCTTTGCCATCCCAATAGCGCTCCTCTCCGACCGCTTGGGCATACGCCGGCAAATCCTGCTCGTCGCCGGCCTGATCATCGCCACCGGCATCGGGCTGCTGGCGGTGGTCTCCGGCCCGGCGGTGTGGGCGACGGTCATGTTCGCCGGTATGGTGCGCGACGGCTTTATGGGCGTCTATATGACCTACATCATCGAGCAGCCGGGGGTGGGCGCGCGCTGGGCCGGCACTGCCGCCGGTCTGACCTCGACGTTCTCCATGTTGGGCACGGTGATTTCGCCGCCGCTGGGCAACAGCCTGGCCGCCATCGCACCCAACCTGCCCTTTGTCTTCTGGTCGGCGTTGGCGTTTATAGGCGCAGCCGGCCTCTATTACATGGCCGGGATGCAGCGCCCGGCAGAGAGCCGCAGCATTGCCTAGGCCCGATTTGCGTCATCTATACCCGTCCCCCAAGTCTTACCTCAATATTCGCCTCAATATTTGTAAGGTGAACCTGTCCCTCCGAATTCCTGACGTTTGTCCCATGGCCGCGACGGGTTTAGATGCCATAATGGAACAGATCGGCTCGCGCAGCCGCGCACCGCGCTGGGCTGCGTAGGCCATGCCTGTAGGCACGCGCATGAACAACGCCTGTATCGACGCCCATGTGATCCAAAACGCTTGTACCATGCTTCCATTCACCCTGATTTCCTTACTTCCGCGCTCTCGATAGGAGGACACCCCATGCCGCAGAGCTACAACGGCAAAATATTACATGTAGATTTGGCCGCACAACGCTGGTGGACCGAATCGCCCGACGAGGTGATCTACCGCCGCTATCTGGGCGGCGGCGCGCTGGCGACCTATTTCATGCTGCGCGACCTGCCCGCGGGCGTGGACCCGCTCGGCCCCGACAACAACCTGATCTTTATGACCAGCGTGATCAACGGTCTGCCCCTCTCCGGCGCCAACCGCTACAGCGCCGCGGGCAAATCCCCCCTGACCGGCGGCTTTGGCGAGTCCGAGGCCGGCGGCTATTGGGGGCCGGAGCTAAAGCGCACCGGCTTTGACGGCATCATCGTCCACGGCCGCGCCGCCCAACCGACCTATCTCTACATCCACGATAACGCCTGCGAATTCCGCGATGCCACTAAGTACTGGGGCCAACTGGCGGGTGAGGTGCAGGATGGGCTTGCGGAAGAGCTGGGCGACAACCGCATCTGCGTGGCGCAGACCGGCGTGGCGGGCGAAAACGGCGTGCTCTATTCTGCCATTGTCAACCAACTGCGCCACTTCCATGGCCGTGCCGGTCTGGGCGCGGTGATGGGCAGCAAGAACCTCAAGGCCATTGTCACGCGCGGGCGCGAGCGTGTGGGCGCGGAAGACCGCGAAGGGCAAAAGAAAGTCGTGCAGTGGTTCCGTGAACACTATGATAAAGAACACGACGGCATGCACCTGCACGGCACCGCAGGCGGTATCCGCGGGCTGGACCGGGACGGCATCCTGCCCACGCGTAACTTCCGCGATGGTTCCTTTGAACAAGCCTATGAGATCTCCGGCCAAACCATGTCGGAGACGATCTTGGCCAACCGCGGCACCTGCTATTCCTGTTTAGTCGAGTGCAAGCGCGAAGTCGAAGTGCCGGAGCGCGGCGTATCGTCCAAATATGGCGGCATGGAATATGAGATCATCGGCGCGCTGGGGTCGCTGTGCGGCGTGGGCGACCTGGCGGCGGTGGCCGAAGCCTCGCAGTGGGTCAACCGCTATGTACTCGACGGCATCTCCACCGGCGTCGCCATCGCCTTTGCCATGGAATGCTACGACAACGGCATTCTAACCCAAGAAGACACCGGCGGCATCGACCTCACCTGGGGCAACGGCGATGCGGTGATCGCCATGATCCACAAGATCGCCCGCCGCGAAGGCTTGGGCAATATCCTGGCCGACGGCGTCAAGCGCGCCGCCGCCAAGATCGGCAAGGGGTCGGAGCGCTTTGCGCTGCACTGTAAGGGGCAGGAACTGCCCATGCATGAGCCGCGCGGCAAGGTGAGCCTGGCGCTGGCCTATTCGCTCTCGCCCACCGGCGCAGACCACATGGAAGCCATCCACGACCCATCGTTTGAAGGGCTGGGCGTGATGGACAACGGGCTGAGCGAAGTCGGGCTGTTGGAGCCGATGGACCGCCGCGACCTGAACTCCAAGAAGGTGCGTGCCTTCTTCTATGCCCAGGCCGTCTGGAACCTGTACAACAGCATCGGCATGTGCGACTTTGTGGGCATGCCGATCGGCGCGCTTAAGCTGAGCGCACTGCGCGACTTTATCAACGCCGCCACCGGCTGGGATATGACGACCTGGGAACTGGTGAAGGTCGGCGAACGCGCCAACACGCTGTCACGGCTCTTTAACCTGCGCGAAGGCTTCACCGCGGCGGACGATGTGCTGCCGCGGCGCATGTTTGAACCGCTGCAGAACGGCTCGCTGGAAGGCGTGGCGCTCGACGAGGATGAGTTTTTCCAGGCGCGCAAGACCTACTATCAGATGGCCGGTTGGGACGAAGGCGGCGTGCCGACGCCCGGCAAGCTGGCCGAGTTGGAACTGGAGTGGACGCAGGAAAAGGTCTTTGCCTAGGGGCTAGGCCGTCGATGTGGTAACATAATGCTCAATAAAGTGACCGGCATCTCGCAAATGCCGGTCACTTTTTACTGCATCAGAGGCAGGGTAAGATAATCACCCGGCACAAAGAGGCTGCCTTCGGTTGTGCCCTGGGGGGCGAGTTCGGCCAGCCGCCGCGCCAAGACCTGGGTGGGCTGCTCTCCGGCCAGCGTGGCCGCAAAGGTCTGGCCGATGGCCGTCACCTGGTCGGGGGTTTCATGGGCAAACTCCAGCCGGTAATGGCGGATACCGGCCTGCAGCCAAGAGTCTAGATGGCCGCTTGCCTCCTGCGCCTCGGCCCCAAAGACCGTGTTGCGGCAGCCCACATCGGCCATGACCGGATGGCTGCGGCCATGCGGGTCACGCAGCGCCACCTGATGTCGTTCGCACGGGCGTCCACAGTCTTTGTAGCTTGTACCCGTGGAGAGAAAACGGCAGAAGACGCAGTGCTCGGTGTGAAAGACGGGCAGATGGTGATAGGCGATGACCTCGACCCGGTCGGGGCCAATCGTCTGTGCCAGCGCGGCGACTTGGGCGGCGTTGAGGTCGTGGGTGGGGACCAGCCGATCTAGCCCCAGTTGCAGGAAATGGGCGGCGGTGAGCGCGTTGGCGGCGTTGAGGCTGAAATCGCCGGTCAGCGGCGGGTGATCTTGACCGGCCAACGCATGCAGCAGCCCCGCCGACCGCACCAGAATGGCGCAGCCCAACCGCAGCAAAAAGCCCAGGATACGCTGCTCGTCGGGCTTGAGGATGCGCGGGCCGGCGACGCGCGGGACAATGCCCGCGGCGCGCACCGCGTCCACAGCCGGGCGCAGCCCATAGAGGTCCAGATAGTCCAGCGTGATCGTGGCGGGGCGTAGGGCCAGCGCCGCTTCCACCTGCTGCGGCGTACGCACCAGCAGATGAAGCTGCGGTGTGACAGGCGGCTGTGTCTCCAGTGGCGTTTCTGAGCGAGCCACCGCGGCGCACCAGGCGGCGTCGAGCGCGGCCAGCGGGTCGTGGAGCGCAGCGGCGCGCGGGCGGCCTTGCAGTTCGGCAAGCTGCTCTGCCGCCTGGCGGCGCAGGCTGTTGAGCAGCGACGCAGGCGCAAAGGGCCGGCCCTCGATCTCCACCAGCAGATCGGCCAGCACATAGGGCGTACTGCCCAACCGCTCGAATTGAGCGCGCAGGCCCGCGCTGTCCAATGCCTGATTTTGCGCCGCGGCCGGCGGTTCGGGCGATGTGACCGTGACCGCCGCCTGCGGATGCTCCAGCAAGCTCCAGGTCGCGACCAGCGGCGCGCCCTCTCGCGCCGTGACCTGGACTTGCAGCGGCTGTTTGTGCATAGGCGCGGCGGCCTGGGTCAAGGGTTTGACCACCTTGTCCAAGTCTGGGTCGTGTGTGCGCCAGAGCAGATCGCCGGGGCGGATGCGGCCAAAGTGGACCGCGCCGTTGCCAAACTGCACCAGCCAATGGCCGCCGCGCGCCGGCGTCACCTGATAGACGCGCCCACCCTCTTCCGCTTGCTCCGGGCTGCGCCAATCGGCGGCGTCGAAGACCACCCCATCACCCGCTTTGAGCGGGGCCGGCGCCGCGCCAGGGTCGGGCGCGATCCGCACACGGTCGGGCTGCACCTGGACGACGCGGCCCATCAACACGCCGCGATGGCGCGGGGCGCGGCCCTGTACCACGGCCTGGTGGTTCGTCCCGGTGATAAAGTATGGCCCCAGCCCGCGCGAATAGACCTGTTCTAGCTGTAGCTCCTGGCGCGGGGTGATGCTCAGCGGCAGCCCGGCCCAGGCCTCGTCCACCGCCTGACGGTACGCTTGGGTGGTGAGCGCCACATAGCCGGCGTCCTTATAGCGCCCCTCGATCTTGAGGGCATGGATGCCGATCTGCACGATCTCCGGGATCTGGCGCAGGGCGTAGAGATCGCCGGGCGAGAGCAGATAACGGGCATCGCCCAGCGGTTTGAGGTCGCCGTCTACCAGCAGTTCATAGGGCAGACGGCAGGCCTGGGCGCATTGGCCGCGGTTGGCGCTGCGCCCGCCCCATGCTTCGGACGAAAAGCACTGACCCGAATAGGAGACGCAGAGCGCGCCATGCACAAACATCTCCAGTTCGCAATGGGTCCGGCGGCGGATGGCGCGTACCTCGTCCAGCGACAGTTCGCGGCCCAACACGATGCGCGTCACGCCCGCGGCTTGGGCAAGCTGCACGCCTTCGGCGCTGGTGATGCTCATCTGTGTGCTGCCATGCACCTCCAGGTCGGGCGCAATCTGCCGCGCCAGCCGCGCAATCCCCACATCCTGCACGATCACCGAGTCGGCCCCGGCGGCGGCGATGACGGCCAGGCTCTTGGCGGCCTCGGCCAGTTCATGGTCAAAGACCAGGGTGTTGAAGGTGATATAGCCCCTGACCCCGCGCCGGTGCAGCGTGCGCATCACTTCGGGCAGTTCGGAGAGGGTGAAGCCGACCTTGGCGCGGGCGCTGAAGTGAGTCAGCCCAAAGTAGACGGCATCCGCCCCGGCTTCGATGGCGGCGTGAAGCTGCGGCCAATAGCCCGCAGGACTCATAATTTCGGGCTTGACAGGTTGGACAGGCGGCAGAATCGGCTGGGGTACAGACTGTTCGGGCTGCATGGTTTATCCATCGGAACAAAACGAGCGCGAAAGGGAATTATACCACCGGACGCAACCGCGTGAAATCTGCTTTGTCCGGAAGGGTCCATTTCACAGTGGGGGCGCAAGCACCTGTCCCCCTACTCACGCAGTGGCGCGCAGCACCGGAGTCTGCCCTGAGCCGGGCGAAGGGTCTGCGGCGAAGGGTCTCTCTGGATGGCGCACTGCAGCAGGGAGACCTTTCGCGCCACTTGTGGCGCCGGTTCGGCATGACAAACCCGCCCCTAGCCTGAAATGCACCTCGCGTCGGCCCCAGCGCAAGCCGGAGACGGCGATGGGTCTATCCCAAGATTTAGGCAGGGGGTAAAATAGGGCGAGAAAGGGGTGGGACGATGGGACAGACCCAAGAGCAAGAGAAGGCGGCATTTGTGCGTGCGGCGGAGGCAATGTACGAGGAGTTGCG
>JADLFO010000047.1 GCA_020845455.1 Caldilineaceae bacterium | reverse complement strand
GACCGCTACATTGTTTCTGTGCTGGTAGACCAGCAACCTTATGGGTTATGGCTTGGTTCAGTGTCGGCTGGGATTGAGCGCACGCTGCTGACAAACCAACGCGTCTACTACGAATGGGCCTACGATGACCAGCACATCCTCTATATCCCTTGGCCCGACCCGCCTAAGGATCCGTTTGCGCCCCCACCCGTCTTGCTTCAGCCGATTACATTGCTCGATCTGGAAAGTGGCGAGCAAAAAGAGATCGGTTGGACCACACAATATCGGCGTATCCAGGTAATCGCCACCGGTGATATCGCCTTCTTGAACCAAGATGTACTGCATATTGTCAACCCCATACAAGGCACAGAACGCCAGATTGCCTCAACCTTCACGATCGGTCATCCGCCTGCACCTACGCCTGAACCCATACCTCCGGCGACACCTGAAGTCATTCCAGAGTACTTGCAGATCACCCCTACCCCGGCCGATGACACACCCTTGCCAGCCCCTACTTCCTTGCCCGAGCTCACCTTTAGCCAACTCTACCCAAACATTGAGGTACGCTTTGCCCTCTCGCCTGACGGACGCAAAGTGCTTCTGCATCAGGTCGTCAACGGTCACGGTGCTCTAGTGCTCGTAGACATTGCTACCCAAGCCGCCCAGCTGCTGACTACCCAGGCTGGAGATACCTGGTTTCCATATAGCTGGTCGCCGGATGGTACTCAAGTTGCCTATGTGACCATCGCGGAGGCAACCTGGACTCCTGAGCTATGGGTGGTCGACGCTGAGAGCAAAGCACCACCCCAATTGTTAGTGAAGGAGGATCGGCGCGGGTTGTACGAGTGGGTCACCTGGCACCCCAACGGGCGGGACCTCCTCTACGTTTTCACACCGATGGGTGCGAACAGCAGCCAGTGGGCCGAGTATCAGGTGGTCAGCAGGGTGGGAGATGCACCCTATACCCTGTTTACTGGCGGCTCTACACTCAATCTGTTCGACAAGGGGGCTGGTGTCGTTTTCTTTCGGGAGAACGATACCAACGGGATTATTGAGTTTAGCCAGTGGATTGCAGACCTGACAGAATAGGGAGAGCAATATGTTTGCTAACTTAAAACAGCATGTCGATCTATTCATTCGACTCTTGGGCAGTATGGTTGTTGCGTCGGTAGCAGTGGTGCTCCTATTACCTACAGCGGCCCAAGCCGGTTCCCCGCTTGTTTCAATTGCCCGGTGGGATGCTACAACGCAGTGTGCCGAGAACATAGTCGGCTTCTGGGATGCAGATTCGTTTACGCGTGATACCCTTGCGGGTGAAGTCTATTCCTTTTGGACAAATGAGACGCTCAAGGCCAACGCCGTACTCATCCGCAGCGGTGCAGTGTACTATGTCAACTATCCACAAGGCAATTATGTCTGTAACCATACGGGATATCCTTACAGCCTGCGTACAACTACCTATCAAGGTTGGGGAGCAGGCAAGGGCGCGACCCTGGGCAATGCCAACAATCGTCCCAATGATCGGGTGACTGACACAGGCGGCAAGACCCTTCGCCTAAATGGGCAGTTGTTCTTCCCCCCATTTAATGACTGTGTTCAGAATTACACGGAAAGTCTAGGACAGGCAGAGCGTAACTATGTGAGCATTCTGACTGCGTCGGATGGCGTCTATGGCTCCTCCCGCCCCCCGTCGGCCAACTGCAACGTGCCAAATTACTCCGGCCTCACTGTAGTTCAAGGATATCCTTTCCAGAACTCGATGACGAATGGGACAGTACCAAGCGCTCTAGGCGTAGGGGCGTACCAGAGCACCAGCTCAACCCCTGTCGCCACAGCAAGACAAGCTGAAGTCTACTGGGGGTTCGGCGGCATGGAGTTTGTGCAGAATAATCCCTTTGGCCAGTCTGGGCTTTATGTGGTGGGTGGTCATGGTGGGGATAAAATGGAGCATCTCATGGACTTTGGCGGTACATACCAATATCTCCAGTTGATCGGCATTGCCGACAAGCCCGGGCCAGTCACTATGAACATCTATATCGACGGCTATTACAAGGGCCAGATGAGTTGGAGTAGCAACGATAACGCCCGCCATCTGACAGTAAAGGGATTTCCGGGATTGGCGCAAACCAGCCATGCTATTGCTATCGAATTTGCCAATGATTTGGTCACGCCGGGTGGGGGAGATGATAATGACCGCAACTTCTACTTTGATGTCCTGGGGGTAGCAAACGTCCCTTAGGCAGGGACCGGCTCGCAGGCCGCGTAAGAATTGGCGCATCTTACACGGAATCTCTACTGAGCTTGGATCGGCTATAGGCTATAGCTGCAAGGATAGAACGTGGCAAAGGGCAAGCGGTCTTATTTGCCCTTTGCCACATAAGTGGGGCTAGCCGGCATGATGTGAAATGATAGACGGTCGCCCAAGGCTACGGCACGCGTAGCGCGATGCCCATGGCTTCCTCCTCTATCGGCTGCGCTGCGATCCGGTCTAGATGAACGCTGCAACTTACAGTATACTGAGAGGCAAAACCGAGCTGTCTCCCTACCCCTATGTGAGCCGCGCCATGAGCAACTCCCAACGCCAACCCATGACTAACGTCGACGCCGCCTGGTTGGGCATGGACCGCCCGACCAACTTGATGGTCATCAACAGCCTCTTGTTCTTCGATACGCCCATCGCCCTCGAGCGGCTGCGCAGCGTGCTCGACACCCGGCTCGTCCAGCGCTTTGACCGCTTTCGCCGGCGCGTCGTCGTCGCCGGAGCGCCCGGCACAGGCAGCTATGTCTGGGAGACTGACCCCTACTTCAACATGCACCACCATCTGCGCCGCGTCGCCCTGCCCGCGCCCGGCGACGATGCCGCGCTCCAGGCCCTGGTCGGCGAGTTGATGAGCGACCCGCTGGACCGCAACCGGCCTCTCTGGCGCTTTTACCTGATCGAAAATGTGGACGGCGGCTGCGCCGTTTTGGGCCGCATCCACCACTGCATCGCCGACGGCATCGCCTTGCTCCAAGTGCTGCTCTCGCTCACCGACAGCGAACCCGACGCCGAACCCGTGCCGCTGGCCGATCTAGGAGAGGCCACACCGCGCCGCACCCACCTCTTCGACCTGCCGCTGCGCCTGGCCGCGCGCGTCGCCGGCCAGGGCCTGCGCGCCGCCGACGCGCTGCTCAACGCCAACCTCGACCTGCGCGCCGGCGCCGATTCCTTGCTCCAAAAGCTCGAATCCGCCGGCCTCCTCACCGCTACCAGCGCCGCCATTGTCGCCAAATTACTGATATTGTCGTCCGACCGGTCTTCGCCCTACCGTGGGCAGATGGGCGGCATCAAACGTGTGACCTGGTCCAACCCGCTGCCGCTGGCCGAGGTCAAAGAGATCAGCCGCGCCACCGGCACGACCATCAACGATGTGCTCGTCGCCGCCATCGCCGGTGCGCTGCACCGCGACCTGCAGGCACGCGGCGCAGACGCCGGCCTGGGCGATCTGCGCGCCATGGTGCCGATCAACCTGCGCCGCCCTTCGGCCAAGCTCGGACTGGGCAACGAATTCAGCCTGCTCTATTTGGCCCTGCCCGTGAGCCTGGACGACACCGCCGGGCGGCTGGATGCCGTCCAGCAGCGCATGCAACTGCTCAAAAACTCGCCCGAACCCTTCCTGGTCTATCAAATCCTCGGCATCGTAGGCATGCTGCCCGGCGAACTGGCGCATCAGGCGGTGAACTGGTTTGCCGACAAGGCAAGCTGCGTGCTCACCAACGTGCCCGGCCCGCGCCAAACCCTCTACTTCGCCGGCGCCGCGATCCGCCGCCTGCTCTTCTGGGTGCCCCATACGGGCGATATCAGCGTGGGTCTCAGCATCTTCAGCTATGCCGGAAGCGTGACCCTGGGGCTGGATGTGGACGAAGCCCTGATCCCCGACCCCGAACGCATCATCGAACATTTCTATGCAGAGATGGCCGAACTCCAGCGCCTCGCCGCGACCTACCGGCAAACCCCGCCGTCCGCCGCCTATGTTGACGTCGGTCAGGACCCCTAGCCGTCACGCGCCGATCGCATAATCGCATACACTTTTGCCGCCGCTGCGATTTTGCCCGCGCCAGAGGCCACGGTACAATACTCGTTATGCCTTTGACCGTACATGCCGCCTGGATTCGTCCCGACTCGCCCGCAGCAGGCAGTCAGTTGTTTCTTTGGGCCGAAGACCCGGATTTTTCGGGCGTGCAGCCCTCTGCTTCTCGGGCCGCGCCTGCGCCGCGCGAGGGCCATGGCCGCCACCGCCAGCCCAAGGTGCCGTCGCACCCCGGCCAGGTCTCCATCGGCCAGTTGCGCGCCGTCCTCAGCCAAGAGCTGACCGCCGCCGTCCCATCCGACCTGCAGCCGGCCAATGCGACCGTCTGGCTGCCCAGCCTGGGCGCGCAGCCGCTGGCGCGCCGCGGCCTCTTTGCGCACGGTGGCGCCCCCAGCGAACGCACGGCGCTGCGCACCGAAACGCCCGCGCTCGCCGCCTGGCAGGTGACCGGGCTGGCATTGGACCCGCTGCGCGCCCTGCTCTTTCTCAGCCGTCTGAGCGACGCCACCGCACGCCAGAGCGCCAACAGCATCCTGCCACGGCTGCGCCTGGGCAACGACCTGATCTTCTGGAGCAACGCCGCCAAATTCGCCCTCGAAATCCTGGTGGGCCAACACTACCTGCCCAGCCTGCGCGTGGACCCTGCCGGGCGACTGGAAGCGGTCTGGCAGCCGATTCTGCTGGAGCCGCGCATGGAGCAGCACCGCGAAGAGCTGGTGCGCACCATGCCGCCGGTCTGCCGCGCCTACAACCTCGAAACGCCTGCCAATGCGCCCGCGCCCGCCGCGCTGACCGAGCATTTTGTCGCCACGCTCGTCGATGCCGCGGTGCGCGCCTGGAGTCATGCGCCGGCCCCCGCGCCCACTGCGCCCGCGCTGCACTGGCTGCAGCGGCTGCTTGCGCCCCACCCGCAACTGGGCCTGCCGCCCCAGCCTGCCCATGAACTCTATCAGGAATGGCAGCAGTGGACCGAGCAGCTTTTCGTCGTGCGCGATGCCAACTTCCGCATCTGTTTTATGCTGGAAGAGCCGGAGATCGCCGCCGACAACGGCAGCCACGCACCGCTGCGCCACCCCAGTTGGAAACTCCACTATCTGCTCCAGGCGCGCGACAACCCCAACCTGGTCGTCTCGGCGCGCGAGATCTGGCAGGCCCCCAACAACGCGGTGCGCGTCGGCAGCCGCCATGTCGACCAGCCGCAGGAGCGGCTTTTGGCCGGGCTGGGCGTCGCCAGCCGCCTTTTTGAACCGATCGAGCGCAGCCTGCGTAACCCGCGCCCGGAGTTGAGCCTGCTCTCCACCGAGGAAGCCTATCGATTTCTACGCGAAGTCGGCCCGCTTCTGGAGAGCAGCGGATTTGGGCTGATCCTGCCCGACTGGTGGAACGCCAGCCGCCGCATGCGTCTAGGACTGCGCCTGCGCCTTTCCAGCGCAGACCACGACCTTGACGCGGCGCTCAACGGCACAGACCATCGTCCGTCGCAAGCGGCGGGCCTGAACCTGAACAGCCTCATTCATTATTCATGGGACCTGGTGCTGGGCGGCGATTCGCTCTCCGCCGACGAGTTCGACCAGATCGCCGCCATACGCACCCCGCTCCTGCGCCTGGGCGGGCGCTGGGTCGAACTGGAGCCGCACCAGGTCGACGCCGCCAAACGCTTCTTGGCCGACCAGCGCCGCGGCGGTCAGATGACACTGCTCCAGGCTATCCGCATCGCCCAAGAACACCCAGGCGAGCGGTCGCCCGTCCCCATCGAACCCGAGCCGGCCGCCCCCGGTGCGCCTTCCAGCCTGCCTGCGGCCATTGCCCCGTCGGGCGACGCCGCCGCCGTGCTGCCGCTGGATACCGTGGTCGTGAGCGGCTGGCTGGAGGCCACGCTCGACCGGCTGCGCGGCCGCCAACCCATGGCCCCGATCGTCGAGCCGCCCGGCTTTGTCGGCGAGTTGCGCGCCTACCAGCAGCGCGGCGTCGGCTGGCTGGCCCACCTGCGCGCCCTGGGGCTGGGCGCCTGTCTGGCCGACGATATGGGGTTGGGCAAAACCGTGCAGGCCATTGCCCTGCTGCTGCATGTGCGCCAGATGGCCGCTCAAGCCAACGGCAACGGCTACCGCGTTGCCCCGGCGATGTTGATCTGCCCCACCAGCGTGGTCGCCAACTGGCGGCGCGAGATCGAGCGCTTTGCGCCCGCCCTGCGCCCGCTGGTTCACCATGGCAACAACCGCCTCAGCGGTGAGGAATTCAGCCAGGCCGTCAATACGCACGACCTGATCATCACCAGCTATGGCACAGCGCGGCGCGATATTGAACAGTTGACCAGCTTCGTCTGGAGTGACCTGATCCTAGACGAAGCGCAGAACATCAAAACCCCCAGCGCCAAGCAGACCCAGGCTGTGCGCCGTCTCCAGGCCGAGAACCGCATCGCGCTGACAGGCACGCCCGTGGAAAACCGCCTGTCGGAATTGTGGAGCATCATGGAGTTCCTCAACCCTGGCTACCTGAGCCGCCAGGAGCATTTTCGCCGGCGCTACATTGTGCCAATTGAACGCTATAACGACAGCGAACGCACCGACGAACTGCGCAGCTTGGTGCAGCCCTTCTTGCTGCGCCGTCTCAAATCCGACCCCACCATCATCTCCGACCTGCCGGAGAAAAATGAGATGGTCGTCTACTGCTCGCTCACGCGCGAACAGGCAGGGCTGTATGAAAAGGTCGTCCAAGAGGCGCTGGATGACCTCAACCGCAGCGACGGCATCCAGCGCCGCGGGCTGGTGCTGGCCCTGCTCACCAAGCTCAAGCAGATCACCAACCACCCGGCCCATTTCCTCAAAGAAGAAGGGCCGCTGGTCGGGCGCAGCGGCAAACTCAACCGCCTCAGCGAAATGCTGGACGAAGCGCTCTCGGTGGGCGACCGTGCCCTGATCTTCACCCAGTTTGTCGAGATGGGCCGCCTGCTCCAGCGCCATCTCAGCGAAACCTTGGGGGTGGAGACGCTGTTCTTGCACGGCAGCACCCCGGCCACCCAGCGCGACAAACTGGTGCAGGCTTTTCAAAGCGAAGACGGCCCGCCCGTCTTTGTGTTGAGCCTGCGCGCCGGGGGGGCAGGGCTAAACCTGACCCAGGCCAACCACGTCTTTCACTATGACCGCTGGTGGAACCCGGCAGTGGAAAACCAAGCCACCGACCGCGCCTTCCGCATCGGCCAGCAGCGCAATGTGCAGGTGCATAAGTTTGTGGTTGCGGGCACGCTCGAAGAGCGCATCCACGACCTGATCGAGAACAAACAGGCGCTGGCCCAATCGATCGTCGGCAGCGGCGAAGAGTGGCTGACCGAACTGGACACCGACCAATTGCGCGATCTGCTGATGCTGCGCTATGACGCCATCGAGGACGAAGCCTGATGGAGATTTCTCGCCGTCTGGATGGACAAGATTGGTCGCGCCAATGGCGCGCCTGGCTCCGCACCCTGGGGTTGGACGAAAGCGACCGCGGGGTGCGCGTCAAGCGGCTGGAGGTGCTGCCGGGGCGCATCACGGCGGCGACCCAAGAGCGCAGCGGCGCGGCCTGCGAGGTCGACATCCGCTTTGCCCTGTGGAGCGATGAACAGTGGCAGCGCGTGATCGACGCCCTGGGCAGCCAGGCGCTCTATGCCGCGCAACTGCTGGCGGGCGACCTGCCCCCCGACCTGGGGCGCACGCTCAGCACAGCGGGCGTACAGCTTTTGCCCGCCGGGCTGGGCGACCTGGAACAGCGCTGCACCTGCGATGCAGCCTATATACAGGGCAGCCACCGGCGACCGCCTTGCGAACACGCCACCGCGGTCTATCTCGCCCTGGGCGAACTGCTGGCCGACGACCCGTGGCTGCTCTTCCGGCTGCGCGGGCGCGACCAAGCCACCATCCTGCGTGGGCTGCGCGCTCAGCGTGCGCGCAGCGGCGAGAGCGCCCCAGGCACGCCGGCGCTGGGCAAGACGGCGGGCCGCGCCACCGGTGACTTCTATCGCGCCGCCGCTACACCCTCGCGGGACGAGGATATCCTGCCGCTCGATCAGCAGGTAGAAGGATTTTGGGGCAGCGCCAAGGTGTTGGGCGACTTTCGCCCGCACATCGTGCCTGCCCCGGTCGAACTGGCGCTGCTGCGCCGTTTGGGTCCGCCCTCCACGGCGGCGGGCGACGATATCTATGAACAGCTGGCGCAGGTCTATCGCCGCATCAGCCGCGAGGCCATGACCCTGGCCTATGCCGCCGACGCCGAGAACGGCAACCACGACAACGGCAACCACGACAACGGTGTCAACGGCGCGGCCTAGCGCGAAAAGCTGCCGTCTAGACAGAATGGGCGCTCACTCCAGCCGGTAGACGATCTCCGGCTGCGCCACTTGCATCGCCATCGGCGGCAGCCCGCGCGTCATCGCCTCTAGGTCGTCCACCACCATCCGCCCAATCGCACGCAGATCGCGGCCTACGCTGCCCGCGCGGTGCGCCGACAGCACCACGCCCGGCGCGCGGCGGATGGGGTGGTCGGCGGCCGACGGCTCTTGCGGGAAGACATCGATGGCGGCGCGGAAGCGCTGCTGATAGAGCAGTTCCATCAGCGCGTCGAAGTCCACCAAATGCGAACGGCTGATCACCACCAAGACCGCATCGGGCCGGATCAACGCCAGCCGCGCCCGATCCAACAGCGCCCGGTTTTCGGCAGAGGGGATCGCCAGCACAAAGATCACCCGGCTGGTCGACAGCAGATGGTCCAGTGAGACGGGCTGCACCCCTTGGCCGAGCAGATAACGCTCCGGCAGCCAGGGGTCAAAGACCTGGAGCGGGCAGCGGAACGGGGCGAGCAGCGGGCGCAGCGCCCGCGCCAGCCCGCCATAGCCGATCAAACCCACCGGCTGGTCAAACAGCGAAAAGGTCGTCTCATTGCCCGCGTGCAGATACCGTTCCGTGCCGGCCACAAATGCGTTGTGCCCGTCGACGATCTGCCGGCTGCACGCCAGCGCCATGCCCAACGCCATCTCCGCCACCATCGGGCCAAAGGCAGGCGCGCAGCTCAACACGCGGATGCCGCGCCGAAAGCATGTGTCATAGTCCAGCAGCTTGGGGCTGGGGTGCCGCCCCCCCACCTCCAGGATGGCGCGCAGATTGGGCATACGCTCCAGCGCGCCGTGATGCCAGCGCCCGGTGACGATAGCGTTGAGCTCGCCCGCCTGCTGCGCCAATTCCTCATCTGGGATCGGCGTTTCGCGCTCCCAGACCACGTCGACCAAATCATGCAGCCGCGCTCGATCCTCGGCGGAGAAGATCTCGTCCAGCTTGCGTGATGCGGGGTCTACCAATACCTTCCATCGCATGATCAGCCGCCTTGCTTTCCTGAAGTCTATTTGGAGAGCGCCCTGGAGCGTGAGCATGGCTCCATAGCGCAGGCTTACATGAGCCATCATACATGAGCCATCATAACAGTGGGCCGCGTCGACGCCAAGGCGCGCAGCGGCAGGGCGGGCCGATCAACTGCTGGGGCAACCTGCGCAAATCGCGCTATAATCGCATCATGCACGATCCCACAATGACCCGGCGCGCACGCCGAGAAAGGCAGCAGCATGGCGCACCCAACACTAGACCCACCGCTCCGCATCGACGATACGCTGGTCATGCACGGCGTGCGCGACCAGGCCGACGCGGCGCGCTTTGCGGCATTTAACGCCGAGGTCAACGGCGTCGACCAAGGCGCGACCTGCGCCGCGCTGCTCCAGCATCATCCTACGGCGGCCTGGGACGACTTTGTCATCGTGGAGGACGAGCGCAGCGGGGAGGTCGTCTCCACCACCTGCCTGATCCCCTGGCGTCTGCGCCTGGGCAGCGTTTCCCTCAGCGCGGCGATGCTCGAAATGGTTGTCACCCACCCCGACTATCGCCGCCGCGGACTGGTGCGCCGCCAGATCGACCACTTCCATGGCCGCGTCGCCGGCCAGGGCTTCGACCTCAGCATCATCGAGGGTATCCCCTATTACTATCGCCAGTTTGGCTATGCCTACGCCCTGGACCACTGGGCCGCAGACGCGCTGCCCGCCGCCTGGATTCCACCCGGCGCGCCGGAGATGCGTCTGCGCCGGGCGACGCTGCACGACATCCCCGCCTTGATGCAGGCCCATGCCGATTCGATGGCCGCGCTTGCGCTGCATACCCAACGCGATGCCGAGTACTGGCGCTATCTGATTCAAGGCGCAGCCTATCCGGTCTACCTGGTCGAGTCGCTTGGCGCGACTGCCCAGGATAGGACTCCCGCCGGCTATGTCTGCGGCTGGCTGAGTGGCGATGCCGCGAGCCTGTCGCTCGTCGAGAGCGCGCTGCCCTCCGCCGCCGCGCTGGCGGTGCTGCAGTGGTGCAAGCCGCATGCGGCGCTGCTGCGTCTCGGTTGGCCCCAGCAGGGGAGGCTGGTACAGATGGCGCGCACGCTGGGCGCGCGGCCACACAGCGGCGACCAATGGCTGATCCGCATCCCCGATCTTCCGCGGCTGCTGCTGAAACTAGCCCCGCTTTGGACCGAACGTTTGGCAGGCGCGGGCCGGCCGCACTTTACGGGCGAATTGACCCTCAACCTCTACCGGCACGCCTACCGGCTGCGTTTTGCCGATGGCCGTCTCGCCGCCGTGGACAGCCTGGGGTTTGTGGATGCGTCGATGGGAGCGCAGGGCGGCGACCTCTGTCTGCCCGCCGATGCCTTTGTGCGTCTCTTGTTCGGCTATCGTACCCTGGACGAACTGCGCGATGCCTGGCCCGATATCATGGTGCAGCCTGCCCGCCGCCATCTGGTCGATGCGCTCTTCCCCCAGATCGCCTCCTATGTCTGGCTGCCCTACATGAACTGCGCGCACCTGCCGCCGCTGCCGCTCCCCTAACGGCCAACGCCGCCCGCCTGCGCGAGACCTCTCGCAGAAAAAAACTGTTGACACAGCGCCCGGTTTGGTATACCATATACTGCGACCGCAAATGCTCAAACCATATACCAGTCGTTCGATCAGGCCTGCGGGGTCGCGGCGGCTTCAGCCGGGTTGTTCGCCGTCCAGACTAGACGCCTCTCCCAGACCCCGCCGCCCGTGCCTTATCGGTGTTTGGGCCTCCGGCACGCTTCTATCGCTGCCAACGCCTCTGGCCCCAAACCGGTTGACTTCCCGCGATCCAAGGAGCGCTGCGCCGCTTCGCTCAAATGGTACCGCTCGACGCCATTCGCCACCCACTCCTTGGCTTTCTGTGCTTCGTCGCTACATTTGTTTCGTCGATCGCAGTCTCAACACACCCAAGAACGGAGGTGCAGACGATGTCTCTGGAGATCAGTCGCCGGCAGTTTCTGAAGATGGCTGGGGTCGGGGCCGCCGGGATGGCCCTGGCGGGCTGCGTGTCCCCCGCCGCCGCGCCGCCGGGCGCACAGCCCGCCGCCACGTCGAAGAATGTCGTTTTCTCAAGCTACACTTGGTCCGGCTATGAAGCCGCCATGCGCGACGTCATTACCGCCTGGAACACAGGACACCCAGATGTCAGCGTGGAGCAGCAGTATATCGCCGAGGATTATTGGACCAAGGTGCAGACCCAGGTGGCAGGCGGCACCCCGCCCGATGTCGGCATCGCCGACTATGGCCGTATGATCGTCTATGCCAAGGACGGCGTCCTGCTCAACATCACCGACTGGGTGCAGCGTGACAGCTTCCCGCTCGACAAGATGTTCGCCAGCGCCGTCGCCCAATATCGCTGGGTCGAAGGCGATTTCGACAGCGGCGGCGAAGGCGGCGCGATGTACGGCCTGCCCTCCGACGCCCAGTCGCACATCATCGCCTACAACAAAACCATGTTCGACGAGGCCGGTGTGCCCTATCCCACCGACGATTGGACTTGGGACGACCTCGTCGAGATGGGCAAGGCGATCACCAAGCCCGACGAAAACAAGTGGGGCATGCAGGTGATCAATCCTTCCATCATCACCAAGGGCAACTTCCTCTTCTCCGCCGGCGGCGCCAACCACTCCGACGACCTCAAGTCGAGTATGATCGACTCGCCCGAATCGATCGAGGCCTGGAAGTGGGACTGGGACCTGGTCTACACCCATCAGATCGCGCCGCCGCCCGGCGCGCAGGCCCAGACCAACCCCTTTATGTCCGGGCAGGTTGCCATGGTCGTGGACGGCGTCTGGTGGATCGCCGACTTCGCCAACATCACCGATTTTGAATGGGATATTGCGCTCTACCCCAAACACCCGCGCACCGGCAGACGCACGACCAGCCTGGAATCCGACGGCTGGTGGGTCTTCAAGTCCACCGCCGAGCCTGATCTGGCGTGGGACCTGATGCAGTCTCTCGCCAATGAGGCCGGGCAGAAGCGCTTTGGCGAACTCAACTACATCATCCCAAGCTGCTTCCCTGAAATCGGCCAAGAGTGGTATTCGCGCACCCCGCCGGAAAATCGCCTGAAGGCGTTGGACAACATTGTCGAGGAATCCCACAAAGTCGACTTCACCTATTTTGATTTCTTCACCTGCTATGAGGCCTACAGCCCGCCGATCGCGGCGGCCTTTGCCGACGGCACCGACATCGAGGCAGCGTGTGTAGAGGCGGCGCAGATCCACAACGAAGAGTTGGCCGCGGCCTGGGAACGTTTCCAGGCGGGCTAAAGGATGATCTCCCTTTCCGGAAGCTTGACGGGCTTGGCAAAGAGCTAGTGTCATTCTGAACGGAGTAAGGAATGACAGCTACTGAGTTGCCTTGTACACCCCGTCAGCTTCCGGGAAGGTGATCCAAGCGCATCAGCGGAGAAAGTCGCGTGGCGCAAAAAGCAACTTCCCTCAAACGTCTGCAACGACACGAGGAGCGCATGGCGTGGCTCTTTGTGTCGCCGGTGCTGCTGGGCATCTTGATCTTCCAGATCTATCCCACCCTCTTCTCGCTCTTTGCCAGCTTCACAAGCTGGAACCTGATCTCCCCGCCGCGCTGGATCGGCCTGGAGAACTATATCGACCTGGTGACAACCGATCGCTTCTTCTTCAAGACGCTGTGGAATACCACGCGCTATACGCTCGGCGTCGTCTTCCCGTCGATGGCGCTGGCGCTCTTTTTTGCCACGCTGCTCAACCAGAATGTCCGTTTTAGACATCTCTACCGCGGCATCTACTTTATTCCCGTGGTCGCGCCCACCGTGGCGCTGGCTCTGCTGTGGGGTTGGCTCTACGAGCCGAACTTCGGCATTATCAACGGCGTGCTGCGCTCATTCGGCATCAAAGGCCCGGCCTGGCTCGGCACCACCCAATGGGCCTTGCGCTCGGTGATCATCATGGCGATCTGGGCCGGTCTTGGCTTTCAGATTGTGATCTTCCTGGCCGGGCTGCAGAACATCTCCCAAGAATATTATGAGGCCGCGGCTATCGACGGGGCCAACGCCTGGCAGAAGTTTTTGCGCATCACTTTGCCGCTGCTCTCGCCGGTCACCTTCTTTGTGCTGGTCACCGGCATCATCGGCACCTTCCAGGATTTCGCCCTGGTCTGGGTGCTGACCGGCGGCGGGCCGGCAGGCGCGACCCAGTTGATCGTGATGTACTTATACGGTCTGGCCTTCCGCTTACAGCGGATGGGGCTGGCTTCGGCGGTCGCCTATGCGGTCTTCCTGATCATCGTCGGCCTGACCATTCTCAATTTCGTCTTTAGCAAGAGATGGGTCTTCTACGAGGATTCAGCCTAGAAGGGGGCGCGGGCCATGATCGGCGAGCAGCGCATTCAGACAAGCGTACCAACGACCGCCCGGCGGCACTGGCCGGCTCGCCGCATTTTGGCGCGGCTCACCACCCATGTGGTGCTGCTCGCCATGGCCGTACTCATGATCTTCCCGCTGGTCTGGTTGATCTCCACATCGTTGAAGCACCCCGGCAAACAGATGCTGTGGCCGCCCCAACTGATCCCCAACCCGGTCTATTTCAAGAACTATGTAGACTTGTTTGTGCTGGCCCCGATGGGCAACTATCTTTTCAACAGCTTCAAGATCGCCATCTTGTCGGTGCTGGGGGTCTGCTTCTCCTCCTCCTTGGCCGCTTTTGCCTTTGCGCGCATGCGCTTTCGCGGCAGCCAGACCCTCTTTGGCCTCTTGCTGGCGACGATGATGCTGCCCTATGCCGTGACCATCATCCCCACCTTTGTGATCATGAAGAACTTGGGCTGGCTCAACACGCACTATCCGTTGATCGTTCCCTCCTTCTTTGGCAGCGCCTACTTCGTCTTCCTGCTGCGCCAATCCTATCGCGCCATACCGCAGGACCTCTTCGACTCGGCGACGATTGACGGGGCAGGCTTTTTTCAAATCTATTGGAAAATCTTTGTCCCGCTGGGGATGCCGGCGCTGGTCACGGTGGCGCTCTTTGCCTTTCTCGGCGCGTGGAACGACCTCTTTGGCCCGCTGATCTATCTCAGTTCCCAAGAGAAAATGACTGTGGCGCTGGGGTTGACCTATCTGCGCGGCCGCGCCGGAACCGGCGTCGAACGGGTCGGCGTCATCATGGCCGGTTCGATGCTCGGCGTTGTGCCGATGCTCGTCCTCTACACGTTCGGCCAGAAATACTTTATCCAAGGTCTGGCGCGCACCGGGCTGAAAGGCTGAACCATACCGGGCCGAGTTGGACGAATAAGGCTCATTTATATCAACCGGTTGATCCCCCTCATTCACCGCACCAAAAGTACACTGGCGGGAGGCCAGCCATGCAGCAGAAGTCGGTCGGAATCGGCATCATCGGCCTCGGCATGGGGGCCAATCTGCTCTATATTAACCAGGAGCCGGATTCCCGGCTGGAGGTGCGCGGCCTGTGCGCGGGCCATGCCGAGCGCGCCGCCCAGCTTGCCGCCGACTGGCAGATCCCTTTCTGGACGACAGACTACCGAACGCTGCTCACGCGCGACGACATCCAGGTCATCGCCGTCTTTTCCCCCGACCCTCTCCACGCCGAACACGCGCTGGCCGCGCTGGCTGCCGGCAAGCATGTGATCTGCACCAAACCGATGTGTACCCGCGTCGAGGATGCCGTTGCACTGGTCCACGCCGTCGAACAGAGCGGGCGGGTTTTCTTGGTGGGCCAGACCATGCGTTTTGAACCTGCCTTTGCCGAAGCGAAACGGCTGACCGGCGCCGGAGACCTCGGCCAAATTATCTTTGCCGAGGCGCACTATGTCCACGACGCGCGCACCTTCTTCCCCGCGACGCCGTGGCGTCAGACCGCGCCACAAGACCTGATGTACGGCGGCGCCAGCCACCCAATTGACCTGCTGCGCTGGTGTCTGGGCGACGTGGCCGAAATCTCCGCCTATGGCCGGCAGAGCGGGCTGATCCCCGACTACCCGTACGAAGACAACTACCTGATCAACCTGCGCTTCCGCAGCGGCGCGGTGGCGCGCGTGCTCGCCGCCTATGGGCTGGTACACCCTCCCCTGCCCATGATGGGGCTGGGGCTGTTTGGCACACGCGCCAGCCTGATGGCCGACTTTACCGACCAGGAAGCCGGCCATCTGCGCATCCGTTTTGACCCTGCCGATGGGCGCGACTCGGTCGATCAAGTCATCGAGGCCGAGACCACCGGCGCACTCGGTCACGCCGCGGGCGTGCTGCGCTATCTACAGCATTTTGAAGCGTGCCTCTTTGACGGCGAAGCCCCTGCGCCGGGGGTGCGCGACGGCGCGGCTTCGGTCGCCGCCTGCGCCGCCGCCTGGGAGTCGATCCGCAGCGGCGCGCCGGTGCAGCCGCGCGCCGACTTTTAGCCCTAATCTTGCTCATGACTACTTTCTTGGGAGACGATATCCATGCCAGTCTATGGTCAAGAGGAAATCGACAACCTGACCAAGGTGATCAAAAGCGGCTGGTTCTGTGACAAGCCGGACGGTTTTATGGAGCAGTTCCGCCAAGACTTTGCCAAGGCAATGGGCGTGCGCCATGCCATCTGCGGCGCGACTGCCATGGTGCTAATGCAGGCGCTGCCCGGCGCGATCGGCGCAGGCGCGGGCGATGAGATTATCTGTGACCCCATCGTGCAATTCCATGCCATCGCCTGTCTGCACAACAACGTCATCCCGGTCTGGGCCGATGTGCTGCCCGACACCTTTTCGATGGACCCCGACTCAGTGGAGGCTCGCATCACCCCACGCACCAAAGCGATCTGGGTGACGCATCTCTGGGGACACGCCGCCGAAGTAGAACGGCTGCGGCAGATCGCCGACCGCCACGGCATCTATCTCTTCGAAGACTGCGCCCATGCCATCTTCGGCCAATACCAGGGCCGCCCCCTCGGCGCCATCGGCCATGTGGGGACTTTCTCATTCAACATGTTCAAGCAGCTTGCCTTGGGCGAAGGCGGCATGGCGATCACCGACGATGACCGGCTGGCTAGGGAGATCAACAAGCGCATCATCTTTGGCGAAAGCCCCGAGGTGCTTTCCTCCAACTACCGCATGACCGAGTTCCAGGCAGCGGTGGGCGTGGTGCAGCTTCAAAAGGCGCCGGGCTATCTGGCGCAGTACGCCGAAAACGCCAAACGGCTGGACGACGCCGTGGCCGATTGCGCCTGGCTCGACGCGCGGCCGCCGCTGCCGGAGAGCGTAGTCGCGCCCTATTTCTGGAGCTGCCTCTTCCACGGCGAGCGCGCCGGCGTCGACCGCGGCGTCTTTAAGGCCGCGCTGCGCCAGGCCGGCGGCGGCTTTGGCACAGGCTTTTTGCAGGTCCCGGCCTATATGTACGACATCTTCCGCAACCCAAACGCCTATGGCAACAAGGGCTGCCCCTACAACTGCCATCTCTACGCAGGCGAGGTGGATTGGGGCGCGGGTCTCTGCCCGGTGGCCGAGGATGTGATCCCGCGCCTGGTCCACACCAACATCATGGCCCCGCCGGACAGGGGGGTCAAAGCCGCCGACACCCTGCGCCGGGCGATTGACCTGGCTGAACGCGGCGAGGTCGCGCCGCTGACCTACAGCGATGTGGACAAGCGCGTGCTCGACGTGGTCAAACAGGCGGGCCAGTTGGAGCCGATTGAGGTTGTCCGCATCTTTGACGAAAAACAGTGGGAGCACTTCGACGAACACGGCATGTGGACGGTGATGGAAGGGCTGCGCGACCGCTACCCCTACCGGCTGTCGCACGCCGGGCCGCGCCAGTTCGCCTATCACGACCTGAGTTAATCGCCGCGCGGCCTGCCCTAACCTCGACCAGGGCAGGCCGCCTCTGCTGAAGGAGCCGCGCCATGCGCGCCGGACTGGTTGGTCTCGCCGGGCTGTACTGGCCTATCGCCTTGGGACGAGCGCTGCACGAGCACCCTGGCGTGCAGTTCGTGGCCGCGGCCACGCTCGGCGTCGCAGACCAGGAGATCCAGGAACTGCTCGGCCTGACCCCGGCGGAATATGCCGCACGCTTCGGGGTCCAGCTTTACACGGACGCCGAAGAGATGGTGCGCGACGCCCGCCTGGATACGGTGGTGATCGTCACCCGCCACAGCGAACATGCTCCCTGGGTGGAGCGCATGGCCGCCTTGGGGGTCGATATCTTTATCCCCAAGACCTTTACCACCACGCCGGCCGACGCCCAACGCATCGTCGCCGCCGAGCAGCGCCACGGCGTGCGCATCGCAGTCGGCCCCAGCGCGCGCTTTCTGCCGCCGATGCTGGCCGTCAAACAAGCCTTGGACGAAGGGCGCATCGGACGCCCTTTCTCGATGCGGCTCTGCCATCATCACGGCGTCATCGACGTATTTCACCTACACGATTGGTACCGAGACCCGCAAGAGGGTGGGCCGGAACTCTCGCTGGGCTGGTATGGGATCGACCTCGTGCTGCACTTCATGCAGGACACAATCCAATCGGTGTACGCGCAATACGGCAACTTTACCAGCCCGGACAGCCCCTTTATGGACTGCGGGCGCATCTCGATCCGCCTGGCTGGGGGAGGACTGGCCGCGTTCGATATGTACTTCTGCAACCGCGTAGCCTACCCCGGTTGGCAACTGGAGATCGTGGGGCCGGGCGGGGTCATCAGCGTGCATCGCGCCGCGGCGGATGCGACCAGTGTGGCGGTGGGGCTGAATGGCGCGCAGGGATACACGCCGCTTACCCTGCCCACAGCCGCGCCCGGCTGGGAAAGCTTTTGGATCGACGACTTTTTGCAGGGCAGAGCGCCCGCACTCTCGGCGGCAACGGCGGCCTCGATCACCCAGATCTCACTGGCGGCTCGCCAATCGGCGGCTAGCGGCGTTCCAGTCACAGTATGAATTCAGTGGGTTATGCGCTATGAGCCTTGCCAGCCTGTTCAGCCAATCCGATATCCCGGCCTTCGACCGCAACTCGCTGAAGGCTCAATCTACCGAACTGCTGCGAAGCTACATCATCGGCGGGCGCATCCCGCCCGGCACCCGATTGGTCGAGCGCGAGGTAGCCCATCTGCTCGGCATCAGCCGGATGCCGGCACGCGACGCGCTCATGGACCTGGAACACGAAGGCTTGGTCATCAGCCGGCCCAATGGCCGCTATGTCATCAACCCGGATGAAGACGCGATCCGTCAGCTTTTTGAAGTGCGTATGACGCTTGAATCACTGGCCGTCGCTCAGGCCGTGGCGCATCGCACGCCGGAAAACTGCGCCGCGCTCCGCAACAGTCTCGACCGCATGCGCGCCGCCATCCGGCGCAATGACCGTGACGGCTATGTGCTGAGCGACCTCGCCGCCCACCAACTGATCTGGGAACAGGCGCGCAACCCCTATTTGATCAAAATGCTCGATTCGATCCTCGGCCCGATCTTCATGTTCATCTCAAGCCACACCGGCTATCAACTGGACTGGAATGAGACGCTTCAGATGCATGAGGAACTGACGGCGCACATCTGCGCCGGTCGCACCGAAGAAGCCGTGCAGAGCATAGCTGCACAACTCGCCGATTCACTGCG
>JADLFO010000046.1 GCA_020845455.1 Caldilineaceae bacterium | reverse complement strand
TTGCGCCGCTTGTTGGACATGATGGCAACGGATGCGATTCTCCAAGACCACCAAGCCCAGCACGGCGACCTGCCGCCCTTTGTCAAGCGCCTTCTCGCCTTATGCTGAGTTATGTCCGGATGTCAAGGCCCATACTTGACTTCGCCGCACGCCGCGAGTATACTTTTGCCGCATACTTGAACGACAACGCACCGGAGGAGTACCTGCGTGCGCCTGCCAGAGAGACCGTGTAGCCGCTGAAAACACGGTTCAGGCCGCAGCCAGGGAAGGTCGCCGGGAAGGTTGGCCGGGTGAACCACCCCTGTGCGGGTGCTGAGCCGGGTCCGGGATTCGCCCGTTAGCGCGACCAAGCGAGAGACCGCCGCGCCGGTCTCTAACCAAGGTGGTACCGCGAGTCGCTTCGTCCTTGAGACTGAGCGGCTTTTTGTTTGGCAGCGCCTGTTGCACGAGGCCTTCAATTGGTGAACACGACGCGCCGGGACGCACCCGCCCACCGGCAACGCGGCGGGCTTGAGTAGACTATCTGTCGCATACAGACGAGGACCGATGACCATGAGTGAAATCACGCCGACCGAAAATACGAGGGCCGAAACCGCAACGGCCATGCCCAAGGCCTACGACCATTTAGCCGTGGAGGACGAACTGTATGCCTGGTGGGAGCAGAACGGCTACTTCACGCCCGAAAAACAGGCCGAACTCGGCCAGTCGGACCCGAACGCCGAGCCCTTTGTCATCTCGATGCCGCCGCCCAATGTCACCGGCGCGCTGCACCTGGGCCACGCGATCACCAACAGCATCGAAGATATGCTGATCCGCTATCACCGCATGTTGGGCCGCCCCACGCTCTGGGTCCCCGGCACCGACCATGCCGGGATCGCCACGCAAAACGTGGTCGAGCGCATATTGGAAACCCAAGGCGTCACCCGCCATCAGTTGGGCCGCGAGGCCTTTGTGCGCGAGGTGTGGGATTGGAAAGACGAATACCACGCACGCATCAGCCTGCAGCAGCGGCGCATGGGTATCTCCACCGACTGGACACGCGAACGCTTTACCCTGGACGACGGCCTCAGCGAAGCCGTCCTCGATACCTTTATTCAACTCTTCAACGAGGGGCTGATCTACCGCGCCAACTATCTGGTGAACTGGTGCCCGCGCTGTACCAGCGCCATCAGCGACCTCGAAGTGGAATACGAGGAAGTCACCGGCAAGTTCTACACCTTCCGCTATCCGCTGCAGGACGGCGGTTTTGTGGAGGTCAGCACCACGCGCCCGGAGACTATCCTGGGCGATACGGCGCTGGCCGTCCACCCCGATGACGAACGCTACCGCCACTTGGTGGGCAAAACCGCGCTTGTGCCCATGCTCAACCGTCCGATCCCGATCATCGCCGACGCCTATGTGGACCCCGCCTTTGGCACAGGCGCGCTCAAGGTGACGCCCGGCCATGACCCCAACGACTACGAGATCGGCAAGCGCCACCACCTGCCCATGATCAACATCATGAACCGCGACGCCAGCCTCAACGACGAGGCCGGCCCCTATGCCGGGCTGGACCGGTTTGACGCGCGCGAAAGGCTTTGGGCAGATATGGAGGCCGCGGGGCTGGCCGTGCGCGTCGAAGAGCGCGTCCATCAAGTGGGCCACTGCCAACGCTGCCATACCATCGTCGAGCCGCTGCTCAGCGAACAGTGGTGGGTGAAGATGAAACCGCTGGCCGAACCGGCCATCGAGGCGGTGCGCAGCGGCGCGATCCAGATCATCCCGCAGCGTTTCGAGCGCACCTACTACCACTGGATGGAAAACATCCGCGATTGGACGATCAGCCGCCAACTGTGGTGGGGCCATCGCATCCCCGTCTGGTATGGCCCCGACGGCCATGCCTTCGCCGCCCACAACGAGAGCGAGGCGCAGGAGGCGGCCATCGCCTACTACGGCGAAGCGGTGCATCTGGAGCAGGACCCCGACGTGCTCGACACCTGGTTTAGCAGCGGCCTCTGGCCCTTCAGCACGCTCGGCTGGCCCGAACAGACCGACGACCTGGAGACCTACTACCCCACCACCGTGTTGGAGACCGGCTACGACATCCTGTTCTTCTGGGTGGCGCGCATGATCATGCTCGGCCTCAAATGCACCGGCAGCGTGCCCTTCCGTTATGTCTATCTGCACGGTCTGATGCGCGATGCCGAAGGGCGCAAAATGAGCAAGAGCCTGGGCAATGCCCTCGACCCGCTCGAACTCATCAACGACTATGGCAGCGATGCCCTGCGCTTCACCTTGATCACCGGCGGTACGCCCGGCAACGACATGAAGCTGAGCACGACGCGCGTCGAAGCCAGCCGCAACTTCGCCAACAAAATCTGGAACGCCGCCCGCTTTGTCATCATGAACCTGCAGGATCGCACCTTGACGCTCGACGGCGACGCCAACCGCTTCAACATCAGCTACGCCCTGCCCGACCGCGACCAGTTATCGCTGCCCGACCGCTGGATCCTCAGCCGCCTGGCCGCTGTGGCAGCCGAAGCCACACGCCTGATCGATAGTTGGCAACTGGGCGAAGCGGGCCGCCAGCTTTATGAGTTTCTCTGGAATGAGTACTGCGATTGGTACATCGAGGCAGCCAAGGTGCGTCTCTATGACGGCACAGAGGCAGAAGCGCAGGCCACTTGCCAAGTGCTGGCCTATGTGCTGGAACAGAGCCTGCGCCTGCTTCACCCCTATATGCCATTCGTCACCGAGACGATCTGGCAGAACCTGCCCAGCCTGGCGCAAGACGGACGCGCCCTGATTGTCTCGCGCTGGCCCAGCAGCCGCGGCCTGGCCGATGTTAGCGCCGACGACGCCTTTGGACGCATCCAGGAGATCGTGCGCGCCATCCGCAACGTGCGCAGCGAATACAACGTGGAACCGGCCCGGCGCATCGCCGCGCAGATCAGCGCCGGGGACTATGCCGCGCTGCTACAGAATAACCTGCCCATCTTGGCATCGTTGGCCCGGCTCAACCCCGCGCAGACAACCATCGCCGCCGTGCTGCCAGCCACCGACAAAGTGGTCACGCTGGCGGTGGCCGGCAGCACGGTCTACCTGCCGTTGGCGGGCATGGTCGACCTGGAAGCCGAGCGCAATCGGCTGCAAAAAGAGATCGACAACCTGGACAAGCAGATCCAGCGCGCCATAGGTCTGCTCGCCAACCCGGGGTTTGTCAACAAGGCTCCCGCCGAGGTCATCGAACGCGAGCGCGCCAAACAGGCGGAGTTACAGACCAAGCGCAGCCAACTGCTTGAACGGCTGTCTACACTCTAGACCCGTCGGGGATTGGATATTCCGCCGGCTTCACGGTACAATTCAACAACCGTTGGACGCGGCCAAAGGGCGACTCTCCTTGGAATTTGTGATAATTTTGACAAGCCAGGGGGCGTATGCTAAAGTTTAGTGCCAATCGGCGGCAAGCCAGTGTACTTCGGCAAGCCTATGACCGTCCCCAGCCAGACATGCGGGCACGCCGGATCGAGGCGCGGCCTTTCGTGTTCAAGCTGTCTATTCCATAGCCCGACCCGCCCAGCCCTAGTCTGAGCTTTGTCAGAAGGAGAAACCATCTAGATGGCGAAGATTTCCGAATTGAGCGGCGACGCGCGCGAAAAACGGATCGCCGAGCTAAAAGCAAAAATGCAGGCGCAGGCCCAAAAAGCCCAGGCCGCGCATGAGGCCGGCGAGCCGCCCGCAGCCGCCGCACCGGCTCCAGCCAAACCCAAAGCCCCGGCGGCTGCACCGGCCGAAGCTCCGGCAGCCGTGGCTGTGTCTGCGGGCACGGCGGAAGCAGAAGCAGTCCCCGCCGCGCGCCCAGCCCGCCCCACAGCCCCCGCCGGCGGCAATGGTGCGGCGGCCCCCAAGACAGCGCCCAAGCCTGCTCCCAGACCCGCGCCCAAGCCCGCTCCCAGAGAAGAGCCGGCAGCAGTAGCCGCCTCTTCCCAAGAGATGAATCGGCGCGAATTCATCACCTATGCCTGGGGCGCGACGCTCGGCCTGCTGGCGTTGCAGGGCGGCGTCGTCTCCTTTATGTTTATGTACCCGCGCTTCCGCGCCGGTGAGTTCGGCGGCAAGTTCTTCCTCGGCCCGGAAAGCTCACTGCCCGCCGCCGACGCCCCGCCCCAGCCCAACGCGGCAGGCAAGTTCTGGATGGTGACGACACAGGAGGGCGAGTCCAAGGCGCTCTACATGGTCTGTACCCATCTCGGCTGTCTCTACAAATGGGAAGCCTCGAACAGTCGCTTCGAGTGTCCTTGCCATGGGTCCAAATTTACCCATGACGGCTTCTATATCGAAGGCCCTGCGCCTCGTTCGCTCGACACTTTTGAAATTACCATCGAAAACGGCGAAGTCGTAGTGGACACCGGTTCCAAAATCATCGGCGCGCCGGCTGCCGAATCACCGGCCCGCGCGGCGGTCTAGTTCGTTTCGCATCAGCGTCTAGTTCAATCGGGTTCACGAAACGGAGCTGCAATGGCTGTCCAACCAGAAGTCCGCAACAAAGGGATGCTCAGCACCGTCCTTGGCGTTGCCGACGACACCTTTACACGCATCACCGCGGGGATCAGTGCGGGTGAAATGCGGCGTATGCTGCGCGGCGAACCGCCCGGCAGACCCAACCCGCGACTTAAACCCCATTCAGAGACATTCCTTCTCCACATCAAACCGACCTATTATCACGAGAGCGTGACCCGCTTCACCCATACATTCCGCCTAGGCCTGCTCTCGACCTACTTGTTCTTTGTGGAGACCATCACCGGCATCTTTTTGATGATCTGGTATGCGCCGACGCCCGAACGGGCCTACACGGACATGATCCGGCTGCTCAGCAATGTGCCGTTCGGCCAGTTTATGCGCGATATCCATCGTCTCGGCGCGGAGATGATGGTCGCCATCGTCACCCTGCATATGGTGCGCGCTTACCTGACAGGGAGCTATAAGGCCCCACGCCAGTTCACCTGGTTCACCGGCGTCATCCTGTTGGTGGTCACGCTCTTCCTGAGCTTCTCCGGCTATCTGCTCCCCTGGGATCAGTTGGCCTTCTGGGCGGTCACCATCGGCACCTCCATGGCCGAAGCCGTCCCGCCTGCCATCGTCGGCGAGACCGTCAACCTGCTGGCACGCGGCGCGCCCGACATCGGCGCCAACGGGCTGATGCGCTTCTATCTGCTGCATGTCTTCTTCCTGCCCTTGCTGCTCTTCCTTTTCTTCTTTGTCCACTACTACAAAGTGGTTCACTTCGGCATCAGCCTGCCGGCCCAAGAAGAGGAAGTCGGCCAGGATACGGCCAACAAGGTTCCCGCCGACCGCCGCGCCTACTTCCTGCCGGATGTGATGATCGACGAGACCTCGTTCCTCATCGGCTTTACCGCGCTGCTGGTGGTGCTCACGGCCTTCTTCTTCCAGGCTCCGCTGGAATCGATCGCCAACCCGCAGTCAACGCCGCTGCATACCGTCGCGCCCTGGTACTTCTATTGGCTCCAGGGCCTGCTCAAGATCGCCGACAAGACGGTTGCGGGCGTCATCCTGCCCGGCGTCCTGCTGGTGCTGTTGGCCGGCATTCCCTATCTCGACCCGAACCCCAGCCGCCGCGGGGCCGACCGCCGTGTCGCCATCATCAGCGGCATCGTGGCCGGCATCGTCATGATCATCCTGAGTTGGATGGGCACGCCGCAATACGCCGTGCAGGGCGCACCCGCGGTCGAAATTGTGCAAGAACTGATGCCCGAAGAGGGCGCGGGGCTGGTGCGCGAGATCGGCTACGCCGGTCTGCCGATCGGAACCTTCGACACGCGCGAAGCGCATCCGGACGCGGAGGGCGAGTTCGCCGAACTGCTGCACGAGTTCGCAGCTTCGGCGCGCCGCTTCGACGACCAGGACGATGACTTCAACAACGCCTATGGCATCTTGGACATCAGCCAGAACCAGACCGGGCTAAAGAAGATCAGTTGGGAGATCAACTGGCTTAGCGCAGCGGGTGAAAATGAGCAGTTCACACGCAACTTCTATCTCCACCAAGACTCGATGTATTGGGAGCAGTACGGGCTGCGCGACTTCAGCTTCCTACGCCAAAATCAAGCAGAGGAGCAGTAGACCAGCATGCACAAGCCCTGGTATTCTTTCCTCTATATCAAATCGCCTATCGCCAAGGTCGCCCTGGGCATCCTTGCCGTGCTGATCGCAGTGGTCGTCTTCTTGTTTCAGGGCGCCATCGAGGAAAAACGCATGGCTGCCCAGGCGGCTAACTGGAACGGGCGCAGTATCGAAAAAGGCGCCGACCTCTTCGCCAGCAACTGCTCCACCTGTCACGGTTTCAACGGCGAGGGTGGGGCCGGCCCCGCACTCAACTCGAAACACTTCTTCACGCAGCGCCTCGCCGACGTCAACTACGCCGGCACGCTCCAAGACTACATCAGGCTCACCGTCTCCGCCGGCCGGCCCAGCAAACCCAATAGCCAATGGTCGGTGATGATGCCCACCTGGAGCAGCCGCTACGGCGGCCCCCTGCGCGATGACCAGGTCCAACAGCTTACCGACTATGTGATGAACTGGCAAAGCACGGCTGTGCAACAGACCGCTGAGGAAGACCCCTGGATCGCGTTTCAGGACGCGCCGAGCAAAGCGACCGGCGAAGCCGCGGCCCCGGCAGCAGAGGCCCCCGCCGCCACCGGGCCGCGCGAGCCGCAAGTGATCTTTACCGAGTTGGGCTGCGCCGGCTGTCACAACCTGACCGAGCCGCAGACAGACTCAAGCCGGGGGCCGGTCGGCCCCAACATGGGCAACCTTGACGAGAATGCCGCCAATCGCGTCCCGGGCGAAGATGCTTCGACCTATGTCCACAACAGCATCCGCGACCCCAACGCCTTCGTGTCGCCGGGCTATCAGCCTAACCTCATGCCTGCCGGCCTGGCCGACCGCATGACCCCCGAAGAGTTGGACGCTCTGGTGGCGTGGCTGCTCGACCCGAACCGCACCCAGTAAGCGGCGTTTCGACCGCTTGATGTGCAAACGCAAACCACCCTGTAGCCGCCGGCGCGCAGGATGACCCAAGAAGGCCTCTTTCGTCTGAATCAGGTGTCACACCTCGGTTCAGGAAGGAGGCCTTCGCTGCCCGGCGCGCGATCGTCAAGATGACGCATCTCCCAAATGACGCCTATGCAGGAACCCTACTCACTCACGCGTGACCCGCTCTACTATTTCACGGCCGGCTTCTTCGTCATTCTGACCACCGCCCTGCCCGCGCTCCTGGGCCAGCCGCGCTTTCTACCGCTGAATCAAGCGTTGGCGCTGACCGTCTTTATCGCGATCCCACTGCGAAAGAACCACCTGCGCGGGGCAGTCAACGTCATGGCGCTGTGGCTGCTCCTGCAATATGCCCTCATCACACTGCTCACCTGGAGCTTTGGCGACTACGTCGAGCGGGCTATCGACGATGGCTTTGTCTATCGCGGCGAGTTGGCCTCTTGGTTCTACGGAGGGGCGGCGCTGCCCGGTGGCCTGCACGCCACGCCCATCGCCCGCCTAATCGAAATCCTGGGCATCATCCTGGGCAGCCTGCTCACCGCCGGGCTGGTCGGCGCTTGGTTTCTGGTGCGCGCCGTGAACTTCGCCGGATTTGGTACAGGGGCGCTGCTCGCCTCTCTAGATACGCCGGCGCTGATTTTGCTGGTCATTCCCCTCTGGTCGCTGGTGCGTATCGCAGGCTACGCCGGGCTGGTCATCCTCCTGGCCGAGCCGCTGCTCGCCAACCGCTCGTCGATCTCGCACATCCTGACCCATCGCAGGAAATTGTTGATGCTATCGCTGGGGCTGGTCATCGCCGGGCTGCTCCTGGAACTCATCTTGCCAGGTCTGGTAGCACGAGCCGCCTAGCTGCACTTCCCTATGCTCATCAAACGCGTTGCCATCCAGGGCTTCAAAACTTTTGCCAAACGCACCGAGTTCATCTTTGACCCCGGCGTCACGGCCATCGTCGGCCCCAACGGCAGCGGCAAAAGCAACGTGGTCGACGCCATCCGTTGGTGTCTGGGCGAACAGAGCTTCAGCTTGCTGCGCTCGAAAAAGACCAGCGATGTCATCTTTTCAGGCAGCGACGCCAAGGCCCGCCTGGGCATGGCCCAGGTCAGCCTCACCCTTGACAACAGCCAGGGCGATCTGCCCATCGACTTTGCCGAGATCGAGATCACCCGCCGTGCCTATCGCGATGGCGAGAACGAATATCTGCTCAATGGCCGGCGCGTCCGCCTGCAGGACATCACCGAACTGCTGGCCGAAACCGGCCTGGGCCGCCGCACCTATGCGCTGATCGGCCAGGGGCTGATCGACAAGGTGCTGAGCCTGGCCCCCGAAGAACTGCGCTCGCTCTTTGAGGAAGCCGCCGGTATCACCGGCTACCAGGCCAAACGCAGCATGACGCTGCGCCGCTTGGAGGCCACGCAGCAAAATCTCACGCGCGTACAAGACATCGTGGCCGAACTCAGCCCACGCCTCAGCTATCTGCGCAAACAGGCCGAGCGGGCGCGCGAGCGCGACCAGATCGCGCGCGACCTGCGCGACCTCCTGCGCGGCTGGTATGGCTATCACTGGCATCACACGCTGCACGAACTCCAGACCCACCACGCCGAGGCAGCTCAAATCCAGGCGCGCGTCGACGCGGGCCGGCAAGCCCTCAGCGCCCTTGGCGGGCAGATCGAACAAGCGCGCGGCCAACAGGGCGGGCTGCGCGGCGACCTGGGCGATCTCCACCGGCAGAGCAGCGACCTACATCGCAGCGCCGAACAGACCGGACGCGAGCTGGCCGTGGCGCAAGAACGGCTGCGCCAACTCCAGGCACGCCAGGAGGAAGCCCGCCGCGACCTGGCCCCCTTGCGTTTACAGCAGGAGACGGTGGCTGCACGTCTCGCCGACACCCAGCACGCCATCGTCGAGGCCGAAGCGCTCTACCGCACCCAGCAGGCGCTGGTCGATCAGCAGCAGGCGCAGATCGACCAACATCAACAGGAACGCACACTCCTGCAGACGGCACAGGCAGACGCACGCCGCCGCCTAGACGCATTGCAGGCAGCCCAGGCCGAGACGTCCGCCCGTGTGCGCAGCCTGCACGAGCGCCGCGCCGACCTGGAGGCCGAACAGCAGCGCCAGGTCTCGGTCCACGCCGGCCATGCCGCCGAAGCGCGCCAGATCGAGGAGCAGTTGGCCCGCCAGGAAACAGCTTTGGCAGGGCAGGAGCAGCACGCGCAGACCTTGCGCGGGCAAATCGCCGCGCTGGAGACGCAGCGCCAGACACTGGTCGCTGCGCTCGACCAGGCCCGGCAGTCCCGCCAAACCGCCGAACGCGACCTCGACCGGCTGCAGACCCGCCACGACCTGCTCGCCCGGCTGCAGCGCGAAGGGGCAGGCTATGCCAGCGGCGTGCGCGCCGTCCTCCAGGCCGGCCACGATCGCGACCGTTCGCTCTCCGGTCTGCTGGGGACGGTCGCCTCGCTGATCCGCGTTCCGGCGCACTTGGACAAGGCCATCGAAACGGCGCTGGGCGGCGCCCTCCAACATGTCGTGGCCGAGCGCTGGACCGATGCGCAGGCCGCCATTGAGTATCTCAAGCGCACCCGTCAAGGCCGCGCCACCTTTCTGCCCCTCGACCGCTTGGTCACCGCGCCGCCGCTGGCTGCCCCACGCCGGGACGGCATTCTGGGCAACGCCGCCGACCTGGTCAGCTACGATCCGGTCGTCGACGAGGCCGCGCAGCAGTTACTCAACCGCGTCTGGGTGGCGCAAGACCTGACCAGCACTCGCGCCGCCCTCGACGCCATCCGCAGCGGGCCGCGCCCCACCGTCGTCACGCTCGACGGCGACATTGTGCGCCCCGGCGGCGCAGTCAGCGGCGGCAGCGACCACAGCCGCCGCGACGATTCGATCCTCGCCCGCGAGCGCGAACTGCGCCAACTGCCTGCCCAATTGGCTGACCATGAGGACGGCGTAGCGCAACAGACCGCGGCCTGTCACGATCTGACAGCCCGGAGCGAAGCGATCGCGCTGCAGCTTGCGCCGCTGCAAGACGCGCTGCAAGAGTCGGCGCGCCAGGATCGCCTGCGGCGCAGCCAGATCGAGGAGACCCGCCGCCGTCTGGACCGCAGCCGCCAGACCGAACGCTGGCACGGAGAACGGCTCGGCCAGATCGCCGCAGAGCAAGCTAAGCTCGCCCAGGAAGCCGCCGGCCAGGAGGTCCATCTCCAGACGCTCAACGCCGGCCAAGCTACGGCGCAGGCGGCGCTGCACGCCGCCGAAGCCGCCCTAGAGCAGGCCGCGGCCGCCGATCTCCTGCGCCAGATGGCCGACCTGCGCACCGCTGCCGCCGAAGCGCGCGCCACCTGGCAGAGCCGGCAAGCCCTGCTCGACAGCCAACAGCGCACCCTATACAGCGTAGCCGGCCAGATCGAAGCCAAAGCACAGCAGATCGCCGCGCTCGCCGCGCAAGAGCAAACTTTGGCCCAGCAGATCGCCGAACTGACGGCGCAGGAGACGGCACACAGCCAAACCATCCAGCGTCTGCGCGGGCGCATCGACCCCCTCGAAACGCGGCTGGCGCAGTTGGAACGCGACCAGGCCGCGCTCGAACAGCAGGAGCGCCGGCGCCAGGACGCACTGCGCACAGATGAGGCCCTCTGGAACACAAGCCAACTGCACCTACAGCGCACCGACGACCGCCTACGCCAACTGCGTCACGACATCGAACAGGACTTGGGCCTTGTCCTGCTGGAGACCGGCCAGGAGTTGGCCTATCAGCCGCCGCTGCCCTGGGACAGCGTGGTAGAAAACTTGCAAGCCGTCGACCGCTTGCCGGAGGGATTGGACGAAGAGATCCGCGCCCTGCGCGGCCGGCTCAACCGCGTCAACAACGTCAACCCCGATGCCCCGCGCGAATATGCCGAGGCCGCCGAGCGGCATAAATACCTGCTCACCCAGTCCAACGATCTGGAGGCCGCCATCGCCGATCTGCGCAAGGTGCTGCGCGAGCTAGACGAGGTCATGCAGACCGAACTGAGCCGCACCTTTGCCGCTGTCTCCGAGCAGTTTGTCATCTTCTTCCAACAGCTCTTCAGCGGCGGCACGGCCAAGCTTGTCTTGGCCGACCCTGAAGACATCAGCAATTCGGGCATCGAGATCATCGCCCGCCCGCCCGGCAAACGCCCGCAAAGCCTGGCGCTGCTCTCCGGCGGCGAACGCACATTGACCGCCTGTGCGCTTATCTTTGCCATCTTGCGCGTCAGCCCGACCCCATTCTGCGTACTCGACGAAGTCGACGCCGCGCTCGACGAAGCCAACGTCGACCGCTTCCGCCAGACCATCGACGAATTGGCGCATGGGACCCAGTTTATCTTGATCACCCATAACCGGCGCACACTGGAGGGTACCAACGCCATTTATGGCATCACGATGTCATCCGACGGCGCCAGCCGCGTGATCAGCCTGCGTCTGGAGGGAGAGCGGATTGTACAGCAGCGGGACGGAGACGCCCCAGACGCCGCGCCGGATCAATCCTTGAGCCAGATCGAAGAGATGGTCAAGATGTAGACCCTACGTCTCGGCAGCCGGCGTCTCCGGAGATAGCGCCAGCGAGGGGACATTTCTGGACAAACGAGGCGGCTAGTTCGGCGGCAGGTCGGGCGGCGCGTCGCCGTGGTCAACCGGCCACAAGCGCTCGACCTCCGGGTCAGGCTGGTATTCAGCCGCCCCTAACCCCAGACGGTCCAGCGCCATAGCGGCTGCGGCCTGCGACGCCTCCTGCTTGCTGCGCCCGCGACCCACACCATAGCGTCTGTCGCCGACCGATACCTGCGTCGTGAAGACCTTGGCATGGTCCGGGCCTTCGTCCGCCACCACCTTATAGCGTGGCGCTAGCCCAAGCTGGCTCTGCGACCACTCCTGAAAGCGGCTCTTGGGGTCTTTGCCCAAGACGTTAGGCTGGATGCGCGCCAGATCGGTCTCCACCAAGGGCAGCACAAAACGGCCAACCGCCTCCACCCCCTGATCCAAATAGATCGCCCCCACCACCGCTTCGAAGGTAGCGCAGAGCGTAGCGGCGCGTTTGCGCCCCCCGCTCTCATCTTCGCCGTGACCCAAGAGCAGATAGTCGCCCAGATGCAGTTGCCTGGCAAAGCGCGCCAATGTCTCGCGCCGCACCAGCGAGGCGCGGATGCTGGTCAACTCGCCCTCGCTCAGATCTGGAAAGCGCGAATAGAGCAGCTCGCTGACCACCGCCCCCAGGATGGAATCGCCCAGAAACTCCAGCCGCTCATTGTCCGACAACTCGGCGTCGTCCGACTCGTTGACGTAGCTGCTGTGGATAAACGCTGTTTGCAGCAGACTGGGATTGCGAAACGCCAAGTCGTGCCGCTGCTGAAAGAGGGATAGCTCTGTGCTCACGGTTGTTCCAAAGTGAGTGACGCCCGTCAATCGATCATGGGCGGGTTCTTGAGACCATGGCCTGTTAGGACGGCCACCACGGTCTCATCCGGCTTGAAATGCTCGCGCAGTTTGTCGAGCGCAATCGCCACTACCGCGCTGGTTGGCTCCACAAACAGCCCGCGCTGCGCCAGCCGTTCATGGTACCCCCTGACCTCGGCCTCGCTCGCGGCGACTGCAGCGCCTTGCGAACGACGCAGCGCCGCCAACAGTGCAGCCGAACGCACGGGCGCGCTGATGGCGATGCCGTCGGCGCTGATCTTCTCCACGCGCGGGCTGGCGACGACCTGGTCGCGGTTGGCATGAAACGCCTCATAGAGCGGTGTGTAGGGTTCGGCCTGCACCGCCACCAGCTTCGGCAGTTTCGTAGTCACCCCCGAAGCCTGCAGATGCTGAAAGCCGCGCCATGTGCCCAAGAGCGACCCGCCGTGACCGGTCGGCGCAATAAACCAATCGGGCACGCGCCGGCCCAACTGCTCCCAGATCTCCCACGCCGTGGTCATTTGCCCCAACAAAAAGGCGGGATGCCAGGCATGGGACGCATATTTGATTGATTTTACCATACGGCTGGCCGCAGCCGCAGCCTTGGCCGCGGCATCGCGCGGGCCGGGCACTTCGACCAGCTCCGCGCCGTAGATGGCAACCTGCGCCTTCTTGGGCGCAGGTGCGCTCGACGGCACATAGATACAGGCTTCCAATCCGGCGCGGGCGGCGTAACACGCCAGACTCGCCCCCGCGTTCCCACTGGAATCGTCGACCACAGTCACCGCACCCAGCCCAACCAACCAGTTCACCATCACACTGACGCCGCGATCTTTATAGCTGCCTGTCGGCATCAGCGCATCCAGCTTCCAATAGAGCGGCAGATCACCCCAAACATCCTGGATCAGCGGCGTCCATCCCTCGCCCAATGTAACCCGCTCCTGGCCGAGCGCAACTACCGGCAGCATGGCGGCATAGCGCCACAGCCCCACCTGCCGCTCGTCAATGCTGCCGGGGTCAAATGGCGGGATATCGGTGTACTCCAGCGGGTTCGATGTCTCCGGGCAGCGCAGCGGACTTAACTCTGCCGGTGCGCGGAACTTGCTCGTGGGGCAATAAGCGATCAAGCAGCAGTCCTTTCATGTCACAGCAAGCCAGATAAGCTCTAGTTTCTCGCAACTCGCCTGGGTTGTCAAAGCATCGCTCCTGATTTGTCCTGCATCCCCTGAAGCTTGGCGTGCGCGCTCGCCCCATGATAAAATAGACTGCTATGGACTTGGCGGGGCGGCATGGCTGCCGTGACGGCCTATGCGTCGCATCCCGCCGGTGATGACGGCCAAGTACCAGGAGAGTCACACGTTGCTGCGCAGACTTTTCGGCATTCAAGAGACCAAAACCCAGGACGACCTCAAGATCGAGGAGAGCCTGCAAAAAACTCGTTCCGGCTTCCTGGGGCGGATCAGCACGATCTTCCAGGAAAACGAGATCACGGACGAGTTGTGGGAGGAGTTGGAAGAAACGCTGATCGCCGGCGATGTGGGCATGAACGTCGCCCTCGACCTGGTCGAAAAGACGCGTATGCGCGTCCAGCGCGACAATATCAAGGCGACCAAAGATGCCTATCTTGCACTCAAGCAAGAGATGGTGCGCCTCTTGGTGGCGGAGACACCGCTGCACATCGACGAGCCGCGCATCTTGACCGTCGTCATGGTCGTCGGCGTCAACGGCTCCGGCAAGACGACCACGATCGGCAAAATGGCTTATTATTACCGGCAGAAAGGGAGGCGCGTGCTGATCGCCGCCGCCGACACCTTCCGCGCCGCGGCCATTGACCAGCTTAAGGTCTGGGGGCAGCGCGCCGGCGTCGAAGTCCTGGCGCACGCGCCGGGGGCCGACCCCGGCGCAGTTGTCTTCGACGCCATCCGCGCCGGCCAAGAAAGCCGCCAGGCCGACCTGCTGATCGTCGACACCGCAGGCCGGCTCCAGACCAAGTTCAACTTGATGAAAGAGTTGGAGAAGATCACGCGCGTCGCCGCCAAACAAGTCCATCGCGCCCCGCACGAAGTCCTGTTGGTGCTTGACGCCTCGACAGGCCAGAACGCCATCTCCCAGGCCAAGCATTTCAAGGAGAGCGCCGGCGTCACCGGAATCGTCCTGACCAAGTTAGATGGCACCAGCAAAGGCGGCGTGGTGCTCAACATCAAGCAGGAACTAGGCGTTCCCGTGCGCTTTGTCGGCACGGGCGAAAAGATTGACGACTTTGCCTACTTCGACCCCGTCGCCTTTGTCGAGGGGCTGTTGGGCGACTGACCCAAAAGGATCACGCATGAGCGAGCTTGAAACAACCTTGACCCAATTGGTGGAGCAGATTGGCTTGATCCGGAGGCGTCTTTGACGTCCCAGGCAAAGCCGAACGCTTGGCAGAGCTAGAGACCGAAACCGGCGCAGCCGACTTCTGGAACGACGCGCAGGCTGCCCAAAAAAAGATGCAGGAGCTCAGCGCGCTGCGTGAACAGGTGGAGCAGTGGGAAACGCTCTACCGCCGCGCCGTCGACGCGCTGGAACTCTTCCAGTTGGCCGAGGACGACCCCGGACTGCTGACCGAACTGGAACAGGAGGCGGACAGCCTGGCGCGGGAGTATGCCCAGCGTGAATTTTCGCTGGCGTTGGGCGGCCCACACGACGCCGGCCCTGCCATCATCAGCATCCATGCCGGCGCAGGCGGCACCGAGGCGCAAGATTGGGCGCAGATGCTGCTGCGCATGTATCTGCGCTGGGCCGAAAAACGCGGCTTCAAGACCACCATCACCGATATGACCGAGGGCGAAGAAGCCGGCGTCAAGAGCGTCACCGTCGAGATCGACGGCACCTATGCCTATGGCTATCTCAAAGCGGAAAAGGGAACACACCGCCTGGTGCGCCTCAGCCCTTTTGATTCTAACAACCGCCGCCACACCAGCTTCGCCAAGGTCGAGGTTGTGCCCGTCCTAGACGAAGACATCGAGATCGAGATCAACCCCAAAGACATCGAGATCGAAGTCTATCTAAGCGGCGGCGCAGGCGGGCAGAATGTGCAGAAAAACGCCACTGCCGTGCGCATTCGCCACCTGCCGACAGGGTTGATCGTCACCTGCCAAAACGAACGCAGCCAGACTCAAAACCGAGAATCGGCCATGCGTGTGCTGCGCGGCAAGCTCTACGAGATCGAACAAGAGCGGCTGGCCGAGGAAAAGGCAAAGCTCAGAGGCATCAATGTGCAGGCGAACTTCGGCTCGCAGATCCGCAGCTATGTACTCCACCCCTATCAGTTGGTCAAAGACTTGCGTACCGACGTGGAGACCGGCAACACCACCGCCGTCCTCGACGGAGAACTTGACCCGTTTATGGAGGCCTGGCTCAAACAGCAGGTCGGCGAAGACAACAGCTAGCCCGGTGAACGGCTGACGCCAAACTGTACATGCCGAACTGTACATTTGGATGCGTCTGTGCTACGCTAGCGGCCACAGATAGCAACGGTCGCCGGACAAATGCTGTCATGGCGGCCGCGCTCAGGAGAGGTCGCATAGTCCGGCCGAGTGCGCTCGTCTCGAAAACGAGTAGGGTTTACGCCCTCGAGGGTTCAAATCCCTCCCTCTCCGCCACCCGCCGTCCCAGCCCACGCGCTGGGGCGGCGCTTTTTACCCCTCACGCCTCACCGGAAGCCGCCTCAACCCAACGATCAGCGCGCCCCACTTCCAGAGTGTTTGACGCGCCCTAGGCCAAATGCTATACTCGCACCGAGTAGGCTCGATCCCTAGACCAAACCGCTCCTCCTGGCAGCGCCTGCATGACGGAGTGCGACGTGCTGAGTTCCCTAACGCGCGCAACAAGCCTATGGCTGTTCTGTCTCTGGCTTGCCGCCTGTACCCGTGCATCCCCCGCTGCGATTCCCACCAGTCCACCCAGCCCCCTTCAGGTCGAGGTGCCCGTCACCGTCGAAGTCACACGCGTTGTGACCCAGCCGATTGTAGTGCAGGCCACCCCCCTGCCGCCGATGGCCTGCACCCCGCCTGCGCTTGACGCCACCGCCGTCATCACCGTCGGCGCCATTCTGCCGTTGTCGCTCCCCGGCGCAATGAACGCCGGATTTGCCATGCAGACAGCCCTGTCGTTGGCGGTAGAGGAGATCAACGCCAACGGCGGCGTCGCAGGCCGTACGCTGGCGCTGATCTCCTATGACTCATCTGGCCGGGCGGAGCGCAGCCGGATCGCCGCCCAGCGCTTGATCCTCGACGACTGTGTCGCCGGCATTGTAGGGCTATACCACAGCGCCGCGGCCCAGGCCGCGGCGGACGTCGCCCACAGCTTTGGCACACCGCTGATCGTGGCCGCCGCGGCAGACGACGACCTGACCGCCGCCGGATACCCCGAGGTCTTCCGCATCGCGCCCTCGCGCACCATGCTGGCCGAGATGCCGGTGCACTGGCTCAGTGAAGTGGGCGACTTCAACCAAGACGGCCAGATCAGCGCCGGCGTCGTCAGCGACAGCGCCGGCCAATCTCCCTTTGTCGACATGCTTCTCGCGGGCTTTGCCGCAGCCTCGGTCCACGTCAATCACATGACCGTCGACCTGCCCTCGACCGATTTCTCGTCGGCAGTGGCGCGCATCGTCACCATGGAGACAGTGCCCGATGCCATCTTTATCCTCCTCAAAGGGGCCGATGCACTCAAGCTCCAGTCACAAATCCTCGCCGCAGGCATTGGCCCTCAGAAGTCCACACTCCTGGTCTTGCAGCATACAGGCCTAGAGAGCGATCAATTCTGGCAGGATGTGCCCGATGGGCTGGGCACGGTGGTCGCTCGCATCGGCCCTTGGCAGCCCACAGTGACGGCTAAAGGGCAGCAGTTCGCCCTCGCCTACGGCCAGTACAAGGGTCACTGGCCCGAAGCGTACGCCTTTGCCGCCTATGACGCCGTCTATCTTCTGGCCGATGCCGTCGCCCGCGCCGGGTCGCTGCAAGGGCCGGCGCTCGTCGTCGCACTAGAAGAGACCGACCTTGAGCTTGCCTCTGGGCGCTACAGCTTCCCCTTCGGCATCTCCCACCCGCCAGGCGCGGCCGGCGTCAGCCCCTCGATGTGGCACCAATGGCCCGATGTGCAGACCCTCTATCTGCAATACACCGAGGATCATCAACCCGCCTACCAAGCGGCCATCATCTGGCCGCGGCGCTACCGCACCGTCGACGCGCCGCTGGCACGTTGACCGGCCGCGCCAGATGCAGCCTTATCTTTTGGGGTCGCGCAGCTATCGCCCCACCCGCACGCTTTCTTAAATCATTTCTAATCTCCCGCGGGCATCTCTAACCCTCCCTTCATTTTTTTGGGTGTATGCTGGACGGTTGTGGCCGATTCGCATACGCGCAACCTGCCAAAGACAACTTGCGAACTTTGGGGCGCACCCATATTTTGGCTAAAATTGTGGGTCGGGTTGGCATCGCGCCGCGCTCATGGCGCGCAGCGATGGTCATGCGACCTTGATACCCAGCGGAAAGGACTTGCGATGATACAAGTTACCCATCTCACCAAAACCTATGGCTCAGTCCAAGCTCTCGACGACATCTCCTTCAGCCTTGAGGCCGGGGAGATCGTGGGTCTCCTTGGCCCCAACGGCGCGGGCAAGACGACCACCATCAAAATCCTCACGGGCTATCTTCAGCCCGATGCGGGCGAAGTCACGATCGATGGGCTGGACGTGCTGACCCAGCCACAAGCCGTCCAGCAGCGGCTGGGCTACCTGCCCGAAAGCGCGCCGCTCTACCCGGAACTCTCGGTGCAGCGCTATCTACGCATGATGGCCGACCTGCGCGGCATCCCTGCCGCGGAACAGCTTCAAGCTATCTCCGAGGCCGTCTATGCCACCAACCTTGCCGACCACTTGGCCCGGCCCATCGGCGAACTGAGCAAAGGCTACCGCCAGCGCGTGGGGCTGGCCCAAGCCATTCTGCACAAACCTAAGCTGCTCATCCTGGACGAACCGACCATCGGCCTCGACCCCACGCAGATTCTCGACATCCGCCGCCTGATCAAACGGCTGGCGCACAACAGCACAATCCTCTTCTCCACCCATATCCTCTCCGAAGTGGAGGCGCTGTGCGACCGCGTGATCATGCTGCTCAACGGCCAGATCAAGGCCGACGCGCGCGTGGCCGATTTGGCCGCCACCGCCGACGCCATCCTCGTCCTGCAGAGCGAAGTGCGCGGGTTGGAAAAGGCGCTGCATGCGCTCTCCGGTGTGCGTGGGCTGGAACCGATGCGCTCCGCCGATGGCTTCCCGGCTTACCGTGTGCTGGGCACGCCGGAGCTAGACCTTTGCCCGGTCATCTACGATCTGGCGCGCACCGAGTCCTGGCCCGTGCGCGAACTCCGCCGCGATGTCAAAACGCTGGAAAGCGTCTTTAACAGCCTCGTCACGCCGGCCTAGCCGCCGCACGACCGTTCAGGAACTGAGTAGGACTTAATCAGGGAATTGACGATGAAACAGATTCTAGCCATCACGCGCAAGGAGCTGAACAGCTATTTCGGCTCCCCCATGGCGCTGATCTTTATCGGCGTTTTTCTGGCGGCATCCCTCTTTACCTTCTTCTGGGTGGATACCTTCTTCGCCCGCGGGACAGCCGACCTGCGCCCGCTCTTTCGTTGGATGCCGCTGCTGCTTGTCTTCCTGGTGTCGGCGCTGACCATGCGTCAATGGAGCGAGGAAACGCAATCCGGCACGCTGGAAATCTTGCTCACCCTGCCCGTCCCCTACTGGCAATTGGTGCTGGGCAAATTCTCGGCCGTTATGGCGCTGGTCGCCCTGGCGCTGGGATTGACCCTCTCGCTGCCCATCACCGTGGCGATCCTGGGCAACCTCGACTGGGGCCCCGTGATCGGCGGCTATTTGGCCGCGCTGCTCATGGCTGCCGCCTATGCGGCGCTGGGGTTGTTCGTCTCCTCGCGCACGCGCAATGACCTGGTGGCGCTGATCGTGAGCGTCGTCGCCGGCAGCATCCTCTATCTGATCGGCACGCGCGGCGTCACCGAGTTCACCGGCGAGACGACCGGCAGCATCCTGCGCGCCCTCTCCACCGGCAGCCGCTTCGAGAGCATTCAACGCGGCGTCATCGACCTGCGCGACTTGGTCTATTACCTCTCGCTCACGCTGCTCTTCTTGGCGCTCAACGTCCTTTCACTCGACGCCAAACGCTGGAGCCACAGTCTACACACCGCAGCCTACCGGCGCAATGCGCTGATGGCGGCCAGCCTGCTGGGCATCAACCTTCTGCTGCTCAACAGTTGGCTCTATCCCCTCACGCGCGCCCGCGTCGACCTAACGCAGCAGCATGAATACACGCTCTCCGACACCACGCGCCAACTGCTGCAAAACCTGCAAGAGCCGCTGCTGATCCGCGCCTACTTCAGCGAGCGCACCCATCCGCTGCTCGCGCCGCTCGCCCCGCGCATCGTCGACACCCTGCGCGAATATGAGATCGCGGCCAACGGCAAGATCAACCTTGAAATCGTGGACCCGGCGCAGAACCCCGAACTTGAGGCCGAAGCGAACCAGACCTACGGCATCCGTCCCACGCCCTTTCAGGTGGCGGGCCGCTATGAAGCCTCCGTGGTCAACGCCTACTTTGACATCCTCGTCCGCTATGGCGACCAAAACGAGGCGCTCAACTTCCGCGACCTGATCGAAGTCGAATCCTTCCGCGACGGGCAGGTCGACGTGCGGCTGCGCAACCTGGAGTACGACCTCACCCGCGCCATCAAAAAGACCGTCTACGGTTTTCAAAACCTGGATTCGGTCTTGGCCGCGCTGCCCGAACCGGCCAAGCTGACGCTCTTCGTGACACCCGACACGCTGCCCGCCGACCTGCAGACCGCAGCCGACACCGTGCAGAAGGTCGCCGGCGAGATCCAGTCCTCTGCCAATGGCAAGCTGGTGTTCGAGGTAGTCAACCCCGACGCGCCCGGCGCCGCCGTCAACCGCCAGGCGCTGCTCGACAATTACGGCATCCAACCCTTCGCCGCCACGCTCTTTGGCGATACCACCTATTTCCTGCACATGCTTCTGCAGGTGAACGACCAGACCCAGGTCATCTACCCTGGCGGCGACCTGACCGAAGCGGATATCCGCCAGGGCATCGAGACCGCGCTCAAGCGCACCTCCTCCGGCTTTCTCCAGGTCGTCGGGCTGTGGCGGCCCACCATCCAGCCCGACCCGATGATGGCGCAGATGGGGCAGATGCAGCAGCCGCCCTTCTCCACCTGGGACACGCTCTCTCAAAGCCTGAGTCAAGAATACGAGGTGCGCCCGGTAGACTTGGCCAACGGCCAAGTTCCCCCCGGCATCGACGTACTGGTCGTGGTCGCACCCCAGGGCATGTCCGACCTACAGCGCTACGCCATCGACCAATTCCTGATGCGCGGCGGCGCAGTGGTCGTCGCGGGCAGTGGCTTCCGCGTGACCGCCGACCCGATGAGCGGCGGGCTGACCCTCGTCCCCATCGAGGACGGGCTGGCCGAGATGCTCGGCCACTACGGTGTCACGGTCGAGCCGGCGATGGTCATGGACCCGCAGAACGAACCCTTCCCGGTGGCCGTCAACCGCCAGGTCAACGGCTTCCCGGTGCAGGAACTTCAGTCGATCAACTACCCCTATTTTGTGGATGTGCGCGCCGACGGCATGACACAGGACAGCCCGATCATCGCCAACCTGCCCGCCGTCACGCTCAACTGGGTCTCGCCGGTGCGCCTAGATGAAGCCAAAAACGCCGAGCGCACGGCCACTACTCTGCTCCACTCCAGCGCCCAGTCGTGGCTGCGCGACGACACCAATATCCAGCCCGACCCGGCGACTTATCCGGAATTCGGCTTCCCGACCGGCGATCAGCGTGCGGCCCAACCCTTGGCCGTCTCGGTCATCGGCGAGTTCGACAGCTTCTTTGCAGGCAAGGAAGTGCCACAGCCCACCACCGGCGAGGGCAACGCGCCCGCTCCCACGACCGGCGCCGTCGAACGGTCCCCCGCCACGGCGCGGCTGGTCGTCATTGGCAGCGGCGACTTCCTCAACGACACAGTCTTCAGCATCTCGTCCCAACTCTCGGTCGACCGCTACCTCAACAGCCTCCAGTTGCTCCAGAACTCGGTGGACTGGTCGGTAGAAGACCTGGACTTGCTGGAGATCCGCGCCCGCGGCAGCTATGCACGCATGCTCAGCCCGCTCACCGAGAGCGAGCAGTCCTTCTGGGAGTTTGCCAACTACGGGTTCGCCCTGCTGGCGCTGGTTGCCATCGGCGTGTGGTGGGCCACGCGCCGGCGCAGCGAAAAGCCCATGCAGCTAAGCGGACATGCCCTTGAACCGACTGATGCGGAGGTCTCCCTTGAGCGACCATAACTTAGCTCAAACCACGCTGCCCGCCGCTGGGCAGCCGCGCCCGGCGTTCAGCCGGGTCAACCTAGCGCTCCTGGCGCTGCTCGCCCTCCAGCTGGTGGCCGTCGCCTGGGTCTACCGGCCGCGCGCCACCGGTGCGGCGGGAACACCGCTGCTGCCCGGCGTCAGCGCCGACCAGGTGACGCGCCTGCGTATCGCCGACGCCGACCGCTCCGTCGAACTAGAGCGCGCCGGCGACGGCTGGGTGATGGCCGGAACCGACGGCTACCCCGCCAACACCGAAAAGATCACCACAACGCTGGCAAGCCTGATCGGCGTCACGACCGACCGGCTGGTAGCCACCACGCCGGCCAGCCACGCCCGTCTCCAGGTCGCGCCCAATGCCTTTGCGCGCCAGGTCACGCTCACCACGCCCGACGGCGATCAGGCCATCTACTTGGGATCGTCGGCGGGCGCGGGCGCGACCCATGTGCGGCTGGACGGCAATGACGCCACCTATCTGACCAGCGGGCTAGATGTCTGGCAGCTAGATACCGCGCCGTCCAGTTGGGTCAACGCCACCTATTTCAGCCTGCCCGCCGACGAGGTTGTCGCCTTGACGCTGCAAAACGCCAACGGCACGCTGACCTTTGTCAAAGACGAAAACGGCGAATGGACGCTGCAAGACCGCGCCCCCGACGAACAAGTCCTGGCGGCCAACATCTCCACGCTCGTCACGCGCGCCACCGGCGTCAACCTCACCGTTCCCTTGGGAACTGCGGATAAGCCGGAATACGGCATGGCCGACCCACTGGCTACGCTCACCTTACAGACCCAGAATGCGCAAGGCGAGACGGCGGAGTATACGCTAGTTATGGGCGCGAAGGACGCAGACAACACCTATGTCTTCAAGGCATCCAGCTCGCCCCACTATGTCCGCATCGCGGGCTTCACCGGCGACGAGTTTGCCAGCAAGAAACGCGCCGACTTCCTGCCTCAGCCCGAAGCCGCAGACGGCAGCGCCGCGCCTGCCCCCGCTGCGGCCATCACAGGGACGAACCCGGCCAGCGCAACGGGCGCGCTCACGCCGGCCCAGGCGATCACCGCGACCGCGCCGCTGACCGCCGCGCCGCCCATCAGCGGCGCAGAGACGCCCACCGTCAGCGGCGCGATCACTCCAACCGAAACCACGACCATAACGTCCGACTAAAGCGACGTCGTCACAAGCCGCCGGGCGCAGATCGTCAAAGCTGATCTGCGCCCGGCGCGCGGAAACGCCATCCCATATTTGCGGCGGGCAGTTGAACCAGGCACAATAGGGCCTATCGTTTGGTTTAGCCCATCTACTTCAGAAACACAACACACCCTGATGCTATTCGGCCTCATCATCAGCCTCGGCGCGGCGCTCGTCCCCACGCTGATCTACGTCCTGCTCTTTTACTGGGCCGACCGCTACGAGCGCGAGCCGCTGCGGCTGGCCTTTGTTGCCTTTATCTGGGGCGCGATCCCGGCCATCGTGATCAGCATCATCGCCGAAGTCACCTTGGGCGCCCCGCTGCTGCAGAACCCCAGCGCGCTCGCCGCCGATTTGATGGAAGGCGCAGTGGTCGCCCCCATCGTCGAGGAGCTAGCCAAGGGAATGGCGCTGCTCTGGATCTTCTACCGCTACCGTCAGGAGTTCGACGGCGTACTCGACGGGCTGGTCTACGGCGCGTTGGTCGGCTTTGGCTTTGCCATGACTGAAAACTTCTTTTACTTTGTCGGGACCTTCATGGAGAGCGGCTGGGGCGGCCTAACAGCGCTGATCTATCTGCGCGCCGTCGTCTTTGGCCTCAACCATGCGCTCTACACCGGCCTGATGGGGATCGGGCTGGGGATGGCGCGCAACTGCCGTCACCCGCTTGCCCGTTTGGGTTGGATCCTCACCGGGCTGCTTGTGGCGATCTTGACCCACGCCTTCCATAACCTGGGCGCAGGGCTGGCTTCGGTCAACCTGCTGGGCTTTGCGTTGAGCCTCTTCACCGCTGCCGCCGGTCTGGGGCTGCTGCTGCTCACCGTCGGCATCGCCTGGCAGCAGGAGCGCAACACGATCCACACCGAACTGGCAGGCGAAGTCGGCACGCTGCTCAGCGCGGAAGAGTTGGAGCATCTCACCGGTCGCTGGCGGCGGCCCGCGCACCCCGCGCAGCGGACGCGCGCCCGCCTGCTCGTGGAGTTCGCCAACCGCAAACGCCGCCTGCGGCTGCGCGGGCCGGAGCGGGAACCCGAACTGCCCGGTGAACTGGCAGCGCTGCGCGCCCAACTGGTCGCCGCGCCCGAACAGGCCTAAACAAAAACCGCCAGAGATTTCCCCTGGCGGCTTTATGTACACTACGGTCGAGGCTCGCGGCTAGCGGTTCTCGCTGAAATAACGGGCCTGCCCGTTGATGTCGTTGCGCAGCACACGCTCCACCGGCCAGCCGATGATCTCCGCGATCCGTTCCGGCGGCGTGATCGCCAGTTCGCCAAAGGTACGGATCCCCGCGTTCTTCAAACGCTGCTCAAAAACCGGGCCGATCCCCTTGATGAGCACAAAGCTGTCGTCTCGGACCTCCTC
>JADLFO010000045.1 GCA_020845455.1 Caldilineaceae bacterium | reverse complement strand
GTTACCTGCTTTGTATCATACTTCGCTGTCTGTTCAGCAATCTGAACAATCCGCTGTTCAATTCCTCCCCTTTGGCGGCCCCTGCTGTTGTCCCTCCTGTTGTCCCTGCTTGTGTAGCTAAGCCGGCCTCCGGCTCGTCCTGACACGTTTCGCTTTCTGTCCCAGGTTTGAACCGAACGCCGGCATAGTCTGGTTCCGCAATGCGTTGGCCACGCTGCGGGGCTGTTTGCCGTCTGTCGCGCGCGGCATCCCCGCGGGGCGCAGTGGCCGCGACGGCCGCACAAGCGTCAGCCGTTGGGCGGCGGGCGATCTGCAGAGCGAGCCGGGCGAGATCTGCCTGTGACGCTCTATCATCTACGAGTATCAGAGAAACAAGGTCTAAGAGAAACAAGGAGAATACCTGATGAGCGAAGCCTATGTACACCCGGAGGTTTTGGTCAGCGCCGATTGGGTGGCGCAGCACCTAAACGACCCCAATGTGCGCTTGGTGGAAAGCAACGAGGATGTGCTGCTCTACGACACCGGCCACATTCCCGGCGCAGTCAACATCGACTGGCACGGCGATCTCAACGACCCGCTGGTGCGCGACTATATCAGCGCCGAGCAATTTGCCGAGTTGATGAGCCGCAACGGCATCTCACCGCAGACCACCGTGGTCTTTTATGGCGATAAGAACAACTGGTGGGCGACCTATGCGTTTTGGGTCTTCCAACTCTTCGGCCACACCAGCGCCAAAGTGATGAACGGCGGGCGGCAAAAATGGATCGCCGAAGGCCGCGAGTTGACCAAAGAGCGCCCCAGCTATGCGCGCAGCGCGTACCCTGTGCCCACGCGCGACGACAGCAAGATCCGTGCCTATCGCGAACAGGTCTTGGAGCATCAGGCCGCGGCCAAGCCGCTGGTCGACGTGCGCAGCCCCGCCGAATATCGCGGCGAACTGCTGCACATGGCGGACTATCCCCAAGAAGGGGCGCTGCGCGGCGGGCATATCCCCGCCGCGCGCAACGTGCCGTGGGCACGCGCCGCCAACCCCGACGGCACCTTTAAGAGCGCCGAGGAACTGCGCGCCATCTATGAAGGTGAGCAAGGGCTAGAGCCGTCCGACGATGTGATCGCCTACTGCCGCATCGGCGAACGCAGCAGCCACACCTGGTTTGTCCTCACCTATCTCTTGGGCTATCCGCATGTGCGTAACTATGACGGGTCATGGACTGAATGGGGGAATGCCGTCCGGCTCCCGATCGAAAAGTAGAATAGGGCTGTCGATGGGCCGGCAGGGGATCTCCTGCCGGCCCGTTTTTTGATTGGCGTATATGCCGGTTCTGCGCGCCGGTCATGAATCACGGCTAGGCATGGCCGTTGCCGGCCACCACAGGCGCGCGGTCGGGCAGCGTCGCCACCAGCGGCGCATCCTCCATCTGATCCCACTCTTGGCCGCGGCGGATCCATTCACGCTGGACGGCGAGCGCATCGTCTTTGGATGTACACAAGGCAACTAAGGTGCAGCCGAGAAATACAAACCACTTGTCGTTATGTGCCAGAATATAAGGGCGTAACATCGCTTTGTCTGCCTATCTAGTAAGGGCCGTCAGGCTCATTCTGCCTGCGGCCACGCCGCTTTCCGTTCTCCATCCATACCGCCGGAGGCCGCTCCTGTGTGGCAGCAGTGATACGATCATCATAGAGGCGCGCCACCACCGGCCAAGCATAATGCTCGGCGATATGCCGGCGCAGCGACGCCGGCGTCGGGCGCGGCTGGGTCAACCAGTGGCTTGCCTTTTGCGCTAAGTCTTCTTCATCCTCATACAGACAGGCCGGGCGCAGTTCGGCTGGGATTAACTCCGGATAGCTCAGCCGGTTGGGCAGCAAGGGAAAGGCCCCGGCGCCAATCGCCTCTAACACACTGATGCCGAAAAATTCATGCTCTGCCGTGCTGATCACCAGGTCCGCCTGGCCCAACAGGTCGATATACGCAGCGCGTGAGGGCAGATAGCCCCAATGCGCAATGTGGTCTGCCAGCCGGTGGCGAGCGATTTCAAATTCCGTCGGGGTATTGCGGAAGTTCTCGCCGGCGACGGCCAGTCGAAAGGGTATGTGCGCTGTCTGCAGCCGGTAGAGTAGCTTGAAAAAGCGATCGGGCCGCTTATCGTACTCCCAGCGTTGATTCCAGACGATCAACGGCGGCTGTGAGTTCCCCGAACGCTGTGCGCCGTCGTCTGCCGGCGCTGTTGCGTGGATGCCCACGGGCATCACCTCGCTGCGCCGGCGCACCTGTTCGACCAACTCCAGGTGATTGTAGTCCGGGTAATGCTTTAACAGTCTCGGTAGTTCGTCAAACCAACTTTCCAGGTGATAGCGGCTGTTGAAAAAGACGCCATCCGCCGCGACTTGGCTCAACCAGTTGATGATGGCATAGGTCGGGTCAGGCTTTTCGCTTGGCGGCCAGGGATAGGTCAACTGGTTTTCGTGCATATAGCAGAAGACCGGGACCGACCCGGGCAGAGCGGCGCGCATCAACCCCAGCCAGGCCGGCAGATTCACCATGTCGGTTGCCAGCACCGCGTCGGGGGGAGGTTCTTCGGCCAACAGTCGCCGCGCCCGGCCGGCTAGTTCCAGCGCCCCTCCTTGCATACGCCACTTCCAAAAACGCCCCGCCATCGTCAGAAGGGTGATCCGGTGGCGGCTGTGGTTATGATAGCCCTGCGCCCAGGCAGCATGGCTCCCCGTATCATAGGGGGAGAGCAGCCAAACGTGCAGGGGCCGGGTCATTGAATTGCCGGCCATCTCAATCAGCCATCTGCGATAAGGGGGTAGAAGCGACGAGAGAGTTTGTCCCCATTGTACACCTGTTCGCTCCGCCTGTCATGCGCGGGGGGATGGGTGTGCATTTATTAATACGTTGGATCATGCCAAAAGGGTATGAAATCTAGCCAAAGATCGTCTTCACGGCAGCGTCTTCACGGCAGCTTCAGACCCGTCACTCATGCTGTGCCAGATCCAGGCCATAGAGCAGCATGGCCCGGCTGTAGAGCGTGAAGCGGCGCTGGGGCTGGAAGCCATGGCGCTCATAGAAACGCTGCGCGCCGTAGTTGACGGCATCCACCGTCACGTCGAGCCGGGCGATGGCGCGCCCCCGGCATTCGGCGACCAAGGCGTCGAGCAGCGCCGCGCCAATGCCCTGGCTGCGATGCGCCGGGTCCACCATGATCGCAAGCAACTCCGCTGTGGCTGTAACGTCCGGCTCGCGCACCAACAGCGGATAGGCCGCGGTCTGCACACAGCGCGCCAGCAGGCCGGGCTGCCGTGCCAGCCGCGCCGCCAGGGGCGGCAACAGGCGCGGCCCTACCTGCACAAATAGACGGCCTACGCTGGTGGCGGCGGCCACAAAGCCCAGCGGCGGCGCGTCCACCGGCGCATCCTTTTCCGATGCATCCCCGGCCGGCGCGGCAAAGCCGAACCCCGCCGTCGTGGCCGGTAGCGCTCGGTAAAGCGCGGTCAGCACGCCCGGCCCCAGACTGGTCAAGAAGGTGCCGGGCTGGCCCGCTTCATGGAGCCGCGCGGCGCGCGCGGCATGGCACGCCGCCAAAGGGACGATCCGCATAGATGTGCAAGTAGGGACACGGTATACCGTGTCCCTACTTGCATACAGCCTTTCTTCTAGTCGCGCTTGAATTCGCTGTAGTCAGGCGACTCGTATTCGCTGACGCCCTTGCCTTCGACCTTCAACATGCCCGCCACCTTGAGCGGCAGACCAAAGAGCCGGATAAAGCCGTGGGCGTCAGCCTGGTTATAGACATCGTCGGCGTCGAAGGTGACATAGTCCTCGCGATAGAGGCTGTAGGGGCTTTTGCGCCCGGCCAAGATCACGTTGCCCTTGTAGAGCTTGAGCCGCACCTGGCCGGTCAAGTTCTGCTCGGTGAACTGCACAAAAGCGTCGAGCGCCTGGCGCAGCGGCGTGAACCACTGGCCGTTGTAGACCAGTTCGGCATAGCGCAGCCCTACCTGCTGCTTATAGTGCAGCGTCTCGCGGTCCAAGCAAAGCTGCTCCAGCGCGCTGTGCGCCTTGTAGAGGATCGTGCCGCCGGGGGTCTCATAGACGCCGCGGCTCTTCATGCCGACCAGCCGGTTCTCGACGATGTCGACACGGCCGACGCCATGCTTGACGCCCAGCGCGTTGAGTTCGTCCATCAACCCCACCGGCCCGCGCGCCACGCCGTTGATGCGCTCCGGGATGCCGCGGCGGAAGTACAGCTCCACATACTCCGGCTCGTCGGGGGCGTTCTCCGGCGCGCTGGTCCATTCGAACATGTCGGCGGGTGGTTCGTTCCAGGGGTCTTCCAGCGGGCCGCCTTCGTTGCTCAGATGCCACAGGTTGCGGTCTTGGCTGTAGATGCGCTCCATGGTGGCCTTGACCGGCACGTTGTATTCGGCGGCATATTCCAGCGCGTCCTTGCGCCCGCGGATGTTCCACTCACGCCAGGGCGCGATGATGCGCAGCGTGGGGTTGAGCGCCATCACGGTCAGTTCAAAGCGCACCTGGTCGTTGCCTTTGCCGGTTGCGCCGTGGGCGACGGCGTCTGCGCCTTCCAGCTCGGCGATCTCGACCAGCTTTTTGGCGATCAGCGGGCGGGCGAACGAAGTCCCCAGCAGATAGTCGCGTTCATAGACCGCGCCCGCCTGCATGGTGGGGAAGACATAATCGGTGAGGAATTCGGCGCGCAGGTCTTCTACATAGCATTTGCTTGCGCCCGAAGCCAGCGCCTTGGCCTCCAGCCCTTCCAACTCGTCGGCCTGGCCCAGGTTGGCGCAGAAGCAGATCACCTCGCAGTGATAGTTGTTCTTGAGCCAGGGCACAATGATGCTGGTGTCCAGCCCGCCCGAATAGGCGAGCACACATTTTTTGACGGTCGGTCGATTGCTCATTGGGGTCTCCTGAAAATTGGGATCAATTGCCGATCAATTTGATCAATACGCAGGTGGATCAGCGCCCCGTCCAGACTTGCCCCCATGCGCCGGTCACTTACGTCTGCGCGGCTGGGCGGCGTCCACCGCTCCGGGGGCAGCATCGCTTGTTCTCGTTCAGCCTGTTCCACGCGCTCAAACTGCTCTCCAGCCTCCTGTGCGCAGCGCCAAATGCTGCTGGGTGAGATCAAAAAGAATCGAAGCAAATTCAGAGACTACCTGCGCGTTGTCGCCGCGGATGTCGTGCCCGGTGGGCGCGCAGACGGCGCAGCCGCCCCGGCTGGCGGTAGATCGGCAGCGGGAAGTCCACGGTCAAGGTCAGCGTCGGCACAGCATTCAGGTCGGGCAGCAGCGCCGGGTCGACGCCAGGGGCGGGCGGCAGCTGCCAGATGCGTCGCCAGCGGGCGCGTTCCTCGCCGCCGCCATGGGCGGCCCAAAAGCTCAACTCGTCGTCCAACAGGCTGCGCGCCTGTGCGATCACAGCCAGCAGCCGGTTCCAGTGGTCGATCATCTGCGGCCGGCAGTGGTCGGCGAAGGTCATCACCGGCTCCAGCGGCGCGCGCCCGTTGTACAGGTGGCGCTGAAGGTCGCGGTAGCAGGGGCGGTAACGCTCCTGCCAGAAGGCTTCGGCGGTTTGAAAGCTGGGCAGCAGCAGGTCGGCGAAAAAGGTGACATGCATAGTCGTCACGCGTTCGACCACGCGCACCAGCCGCGCCGCCTGCGCTTCGGTCAAGTCAAAATAGGCGCAGGCGTCGAACTGCCGCCATTCGCCATAGGCGCTGCGCAGACGGCGCAGCCGGTCGGCCACGGCCAACATCACATGCGCCGCGGCCTGAGCTTCTTCGTCGACTGTGCCGGCAGGGATGCGGTACATCTGCACCGGCGGGTCGCCGCGCAGCACGCTGCGCATGGGGCCGGGCAGCTCGCGCCCGCGCCCGCCCTGACGCAGCGCCGCACCCAGCGCAGGCGTCGACGTCAACGGGGCGCGAGGCCAACTCTCATTCACCCTGCGCTCCCCGTTCTCTGTTAAAGGCTCTCGATCGGCCCTCGATGGCACAGAATTCATGCGCTACAGCAGCCCCACCTTGGAATTGTCGCCCAGCGCCATCTTATAGGCCTTGGGTTTGATCGGGCTGTAGGTAACCTCGACTTCGCGGCCGATAATGCTGTCTTGGATGCGGCTGGGCACATCGTAGATGCGGCTGTGGTCGAGCACAATGCTGTGTTCGATCTCGCTGTTTTCGATCACCGTGTGGTGAAAGATGCTGGTGAATGGCCCCACATAGCTGTTGACGATGCGGCAGTCTTCGCCGATGATCGCCGGCCCGCGCACCACGCTGTTGATGATTTCCGCCCCGCGCTCTACCGTCACCAAATGGTCGATCTTGCTGTCGCGATCTACATAGCCGTCGACCTGGTGCGCCAGTTCGGCCAAGACGCGGTCGTTGGCCTGGAGCATGTCGGTGCTTTTGCCGGTGTCGATCCACCAGCCGCGGTGGATATAGGGGTAGACGCGGTGGCCGTGTTCGACCAGCCACTGGATGGCGTCGGTGATCTCCAACTCGCCGCGCCAACTGGGCTGGATGCTGTTGACCGCTTCAAAGACATACGGGTCAAACATATAGATGCCCACCAGCGCCAGTTTGCTGGGCGGGACGCGCGGTTTTTCCACCAGGCGCACAATGCGCCCCTGGTCGTCCAACTCGGCAACGCCATAGTGCTGCGGTTCTTCGACCTCGGTCAGCACGATCTGGCTGTTCCAGTCGCTGTCGGCAAACTGGCGAATCAAGGAATTGATGCCCCCCTGGATCACGTTGTCGGCCAGGAACATGACAAAGCGGTCGTCGCCCAAAAAATCCTGGCTGATCTTGACGGCATGCGCCAGCCCTTTGGGCGCGTCCTGGGGGATATAGGTGATGTCGACACCCCACCGTTTGCCGTTGCCCACGGCCTGGCGGATCTCCTCGCCGGTGTCGCCGATCACGATGCCGATCTCGCCGATGCTTGCGTCGCGGATCGCTTCGATCACACGGAAGAGCACCGGTTTGTTGGCGACGGGCATCAACTGTTTGGCGCGGGTAAAGGTAAAGGGTTTGAGACGTGTCCCCTTGCCCCCGCTCAGGATCAAACCTTTCATCGTTCCTCCGGGCCGGAATAAAAGACTTAGCGATAGTAGCCCGACATCGTCACGGTGCGCTCGGCGTTGAGCAGCACCGCGCCGACCAAGCGCGCATGCACCTTGTCCAACACGGTCTTGGCGGCCTGGGCATGGTCACGCTTGGTGCTGCCGGCGTTGATCAGCAGCACGACGCCGTCCACCTTGCCGGCCCAGAGCGCGGCGTCGGTCACGGCCAGCACCGGCGGCGCGTCGATCAACACATAGTCGGCCTGCTCTTGGAGCGCGGCCAGGGCGTCGGCCAGCCGTTTGCGGCTGAGCAGCGCCACGGGGTTTGCTACCGGCGGCCCGCCCACCAAGACCTGCAGCCCGTCGATGGCTGTTTTCTGCAGCGGGGCCGGGCCATCTTCTTGCAGCCAGTTGCTCAACCCGCGCTGGTTGTGCAGGCCAAAGAGGTCATGCTGTTGGGGGCGGCGCAGGTCGCCGTCGACCAACGTGACGCGGTCGCCCGCCTGCGCCATGACCACCGCCAAGTTGGCGACGGCCACGCTCTTTTCAGCCATGTCGTCGGCGCTGGTCACCAGCACCGTATGCAGCGGCTGCTCCAGCCCGGAAAATTCCAGATTGGTGCGCAGGCTCTGATAGGCTTCCGCCGCGGCGCTGCGCGGGTCGGTTAAGGTGATCAGACTAGTCATCATTGGTTGCTCTCGGTACTCTCCATCGCCGTTGTCGTAGCGACCTATGCCCATTTGTAGCGGCGGTATCGGCGCCACTGGCGGCGCGCCATCTGCTGCTCCAGACCGGCGGTATCATACCGCCGCTACGATGACCGGTGAATTCATAGTTGTAGGTGCGGTATTGTAGTGCATGCTCTGGCCTGCACGTCTCGGCGCACCCGATGGCGGTTAGAAAACCACCGCTACAAGGGAACATACATGATCGTCTACTCAATTTCCACCGTACCCAGGTCGGCCACATCGCCGGGCAAGGCCTGTGCGCCCTGGGCAGGCAAGCGTGCCCCATCGCGCCAATCATACAACCCGGCGATCAAACGGTAAACACCGGGGGCGAGTTCATCGGGCAGACGCAGCGTCTGGACATCGACCACGCGGTGGCCGGGCAACCATGCCGAGGTCGGCAGCGGCCCCAGGGCATCGCGCGGCTGCCAGTCGATCTGCGCCGCCGTGCTGCCCGCGGCGTCGAGCAGATGGACAAAGGCGGTGTAATCTTGCTCCACCGGCGCGTCCGTGCGCCAAAACACCGTAAACGGCAGGAGCGCGCCCGCCTGGGCCGTGGCGGGCAGGGTCACGCCTTCAAGCGCCAGACTGGGGCCAAAGCGCACATCCAGCGGCACAGCGGGCGCGCCCGTGTCGAAGGGGATCGGCGTCCAGCCGCCGGACGGGCTGCGCTGATAGCCGCCCAGACGCAGCAGCGTGCCGTTCTCCAGCGCCGGCAGCCCCGAATCGGCGGCATCCACCGCCAGCCGGTCGCCTTCGGCCCAGTTCTCGCCGGCATAGACGCCCAGCGCCAGCGTAAAGCGGTCGGCCTCCAGCGTCCAGGGCAGGGTCGAAAGCTGCACCGGCATGCCCGGCGTCCATGTGGAGGTAGGATACCACAGCACCACAACCGGCGGATAAAACTCGCTGTCATGCAGCAGCGTGCCGTCGGGGGCCAGATAGGCCACATAGAAGCGCAGGTCGCGGCCCAGAGGTACGGGCGTCTCCCACAGCAGGTTCACCACGAGTTCGCCATAGCGGTCGGCAGTGACTTCATGGCCCAAGAGGCGCAGTTCGTCGCCGAAAATCGCCGGTTGCGTGTTGGATGGCCGTGCATCGGGGCGCTGCCAGACGGTATAAAAGGCGGCGGGCAGCGGTCCGGCCCGCACGCCGCGGCGCAGCAAAAGATAGCCGTCCTCCGCCGCGGCCACGCCAAACCCGTCTGCCAGCAGCCCGTCCACCGTGGCGCGCACGTCGTTGGGGTGCTGCGGCCAGGCCGGGCCGGTGACGTCGACCAAGACGGTGCCGGCGTCTTCGATGCGCGGGAAGATATAGACCGTCTCACGCCCGCTGACATGCGGATTGAGCCGGTCTTGGGCCGACACCTTGGCGTCGGGCGTGATCTGGGCGATGAGCGGCGCGGCGCGGCGGTGATGCTCGGTCACAGTCAAGGCCAAGGCATTGCCGCTGCCGGGCAGATAGCCGTGCAGCCGCTGGTCGACCAGGCCCAGCAGCAGGACTAGACCGGCCATCCCTGGCACGACCCAGCGCCCCCACGCAGCCCGCTGCCCCAACCAGTCGCGCAGGCGCGCCAGCCCCATCACCGCCGCGGCCAGCACAAAGGGCACGATGGGCGCAGCATAGATCAGCGTATGCACCTGATGCATCGGCGGAAAATCGGCCAGCAGATTGATCGCCAGCGAAGGCAGCGCCAGCAGCAGCGCCTCCGGCGCCAGCAGCGCCAAAAAGCCCGTGGGCCAGAGCAGCTTCCACAGATAGTCGCCCGCCTGGGCCGCGGCCAACTGCGCCCAGACCAGCCCAGGCCGCGTGAGCAGCGATGCGACCATCGCGCCCGGCGTTTCGCCCAGATAGCCATAGCGGCCCCAATGGATGTTGCCCGCGGCAAAGCGGGTTTGGATGACAAAGACGGCCAGCCACGCCCAGACCAGCGCCAGCGCCATCGTGATCAGACCCCAGCGGGCGCGGCGCTGGATCACCAGCGCATAGAGGCCCAGCATAAAGACCAGCAGCGCCATCTCCTCTTTGCAGCTTGCGGCCAGCACGGCGAAGAGCGCAAACCAGCCCGCCCGCCCCGCGACCAGAAAATAGAACGCGGCCAGCAGAAAGGTGGGCGCCAGCGTGACCGGATGGAATTCTAACCAGTTGGCGGCTTGGATTGTGGGGTGGAGCAGGTAGACGAGCGCAAAGGCGAGGGCGGCCCAGTCGCCGTGCAGTTGGCGGCGTGCCAGGGCAAAGAGCGGCAACGCGCCCAACGCCACAACCATGGCCTGCAACACCAGCAGCAGCGGCGGCTGTGGGTAAAGCCGGTAGAGCGCGGCGATGGGCAGCAGGATCGGCTCGACGTGCAGGCTGAGCCGGTTGACCGTGCCGGGTTGGTTGGTCAGATGAAACCAGTTGCCGTGCGCCGTGTTCCAGATCGCCTGGTTAAGATTGCCCATGTCGAGGGCGCGCGCCTCGAACGCGGCGTAGCGTTCGAGCGTGATCAGGCTAAAGGTGGCGGCATAGGCAATGATCGCCAACCACAACAGGAAAACAGGCAGCGTAAGGCGGACGACTGGGCGGCGCAAGAGGTGTTGAGGATATTCACGCCACCGTGGGCGCTTCGACGCGGCCCGGCTGTGTCCCTGCTTGGGGCGCGTCCTTCTGCCCGCCCAGCGCCGGGATCGTCCCCAGGACGGGCACGCCCAAGGCGCGTTCCAGCGCGGCGGGCGTGCGCAGCAGATCCGCTTCGGCCCAGGTCAAAAGCAGCACCACCAGCCCGCCGAAGAGCAGCCCCAACACCGCGCCGGCAATGGCGTTCATCAGCGGCTTGGGCTGATACCGGTCATAGCTGATGGCGCGGCTGCGGATCTTGACCTCGATGCGGTCGCCCTTGTCCTGCTGGGCATAATAGGCGGTGCGCTCCTCGACAAACTCGTCGGCCAGCGTCAGCGCCATCAGCTTGGCGACCTCGCCGTCGCGGGCGCGCGCCTCGATCTTGACCGTGAAATCGCTGGAGTCGGCCACCACATTGACATGGCTCAAGAAGTCGGAGGGGTTCTGGTCAAGCTGGGCGCGGTCGATCACGCGCTGGGCGATCTCCGGCGTCTGCAGGTTGGCGGCGAAGTTGCGCATCAAGTCCTTGGCCGTGTTGCCCAAGCCCCAGTCGGGCCGTGCCGGCACGGTGCTGACATAGACGGTGGCGCGATACATCGTTTCCTGCAGATAGCTGACGCCGTACGCGCCGGCTGCGGCCAGCAGCATCGCCGCCACGACGATCCAGCCGCGCCGCCGGATGATCTGCATATACTCTTGAATCGTCATGCGCGTTGACCTCGCTTCCCAAATTCTATCTTACCATCTTAGCGGTGTTTGGGGATTTCGCCAAGCAGCGGCAGCCCAAGTTCCTCCAGCGTGCGGCGGTCGCGCACCGAGGAATCCAGATAATCCAGCAAGAAGGCCAGCCCCAACCCCACGGCCAGCCCCAAGGCGATGCGCAGCGGCCATTCGAGCTTGTCGCGCAGGCCCGGGCCGGCCGGCCCCACCGTGGGCGGGTCGAGCAGGGTGACGCCCGCGCCATCGGTGCCCAACTGCTGGAAATAGCGCGGCGCATTTTCGGCCAGTTCGGCGGCCGCCGCCGCGGCGATGGCGGCCAGTTCTTCGGCGTTACCCCAGGTAAAGCTCAGGGTGATGATGCGGTGCTGTTTACCCGTGGCCGCGCTGCCTTGGATCGTGCCCGCAGGCACTTGCAGATTGCGATCCGCCAGCCGCGCGCTGACGGCGCGCGCAAAGAGATCGCTGCGCACGACCTCGGTGAAGTCATCTACCAAATATTCGCTGGTGAGCCAGGCGTAATAGCGCGGGTCATAGGCGGCGACATCGGCTTCCGCCGCAGGCATCACCCCCACTAGCATACGCATCGACGCGCTGTAAATGGGCGGCGGCGTCTGCCAGGGGCGCAGTTGCACGGCGCTGAAGACGGCGACCAACCCGGCTAAGAGCAGCGGCAGCCACCAGCGCCGCCGCAACACCTCCCAATAGGCGATGAGTTCCATAGTCACCGAGCTACAGTCAACGCTACAGTCAACGGGCCGTCTCTGACAGAGAGGCCGGCCGCGGCTCGCCGGCAGAGGGTGCGGCCTGGCGCGGCGCAGCGGCCGGCGCTTGGCGCACATAACCGGTCAGCGCCGTACGAAAGGCCGCGGCGCTAAAGCGCTCGGCCTGGGCGCGGCAGGCCGCCGGGTCATAGGCGGCGGCGTCGAAGCGAGCCAACGTTTCGGCCAAACAGGCGGCGCTCTGCTCGGCAAAATGTTCGCCGGTGATGCCGGACAGCACCGTATCCAGCGCGCCGCCGCCCGCAAAGGCGACCACGGGCCGGCCCGCGGCCATCGCCTCCACCGGCGTGATGCCAAAATCCTCCAGCCCTGGGAAGAGAAACGCCTTGCAGCCTTGCATCAGTTCCCGGATGCGCGCACGCGTCTGCCAGCCGAGAAAATGGACGTTCGGCCCGGCCACGGCGCGCAGCGCGGCCAGGTCGCGGCCTTCGCCCACGACCAGCAGCTTTTCAGCCGGCAACTGGGTAAAGGCAGCCACAGCCAAGTCGATGCGCTTGTAGGGGATCAGGCGGCTGACGATCAGATAGTAGTCGCCCGCCTGGCGCATGGGCGCGGGCGTAAAATATTCGGTATCCACCGGCGGATAGATGATCGTGCTGTCACGGCCATAGATCTGCCGGATGCGATCCTGCACGGTGCGGCTGATGGCGACGAAGTGATCCACGCGCTGGGCCGCGGCCCGGTCCCAGCGGCGCAGCAGCGCCAGCAGCGGGCGCAGCGCCGCATCCAGCCCGCCGCCGATCCGCTCGCGCGCCCGATATTGGTCATAGAGCCAAAGAAAGCGCGTGGGCGTCAGACAGTAGCAGATGTGCAGGGCGCGGCGGGCGCGGCTCGCGGTCTGCACGCCGTGACAAAACCCGCTCTTGTTGCTGATCACCAGGTCATAGCCGCTGAGGTCCAGGCCGCCAAAGGCCAGCGGATAGAGCGGCAGATAGCGCTGGTGGTGGGCGGTGACGCCGGGCAGCCGCTGCATCCAACTGGTCTGGATCGGCCAGCGCCGGTAGGCGTCGGGCATCCGCTCCGCGGCATAGATGCTGGTGTAGAGCGGCGCGCCGGGAAAGAGCGCCACCAGTTCTTCCAACACATTTTCGGCGCCGCCGCGCTGGTTGAGCCAGTCGTGAACCAGCGCCACGCGGCCGCCGGAAGGATCGCCGGGGGTCATGGAGTCATGCCTGATCGGCTGGAGCCAGCCGCAGATCGCGCATCTCTTCGGCCACAAAATGGTCGATCAGCAGAATATAGAGCCGCTCGACCACGTCGGGGTCTATACCGGCTTCTTCGGCCCAGGCCCGCCGCGCGTTCAGGACCTGCTGGCGACGCGCCGGGGCGCGCACGTCCTGCTCGGTCTTTTTAAAGCGGGTGATGGTCTTGACATATTGGGCGCGCAGCCCGATGGCTTGGACGATCTCACGATCCAAGCTGTCGATGGCGGCGCGCACTTCTTCGATGCTGGAACACTCGGCGGGACTCTTGAGCATGGACATAGGTGACGGCTTGATCCTAGATGCTTGGCCCTAAATCGGACAGTCAGGCCGGGCCAATCGGGTCGGAGACGAATTGGGCACATTGTACCCCAATCGCGCCATGGGCATGAAATACGAGCATAAAGACATGGAATAGGCCCATCAAACGCTGCCGCCCAACGCCCCGAAAACCATGGCAAAACCCCACGGCAATAGACTGGCTGTAAAAGCATAGAGCGGCCTCAAGCTCCCTCTCTCGCCGATAGGCGAGTTTTTGTCGATACGTTGTCTGCGCTTCTACACAGAACCCCGGAGAGGACTATGTACTCGTTTGATCTGACTTCCGAACAGAGGATGTTGGTGGACACGGTTCATCGCTATGCGGCACAGAAGCTGCGACCCGGCTTCCGCGCCGCCGAGGCGGCGGGCAGCGTGCCGCCCGATGTCGTCCAGACCGGCTGGGAACTTGGGCTGCTGCCCGGCAGCATCGACGCCGAGTACGGCGGCTTTGGCGACTACTCGGCCCTGACCAGTGCGCTCTATCTTGAAGAACTGGGCTGGGGCGATGTGGGCATGGCGCTGCACCTGCTCACGCCCAACCTCTTTGCCCTGCCCATCGCGCTCTTTGGGACGAAAGAGCAGAAGGAGCAGCATCTGCCCCGCTTCTGCGACGAGCAGTTCCCCAAGGCCAGCGCGGCGCTGGTCGAGCCGGTCTATCAATTTGACCCGGCGGCGCTGGCGACCACAGCGGCCAAGGAAGATAACGCTTATGTGATCGACGGCGTCAAGACCCTGGCGCCGCTGGCGCAGGAGGCGGAGTGGTTCCTGGTCTATGCTCGCGAGGGCGACTTGACCCAGGCCTTTATCGTCGCCGCGGATACGCCCGGCATCCGAATCGGCGATCCGGTTACGACGATGGGCGCGCAGGCGCTGGCAACCTATACCGTCACCTTTGAGCAGGTGCGCGTGCCGCGCAGCGCGCGGCTGGGCGGGCTGAAGGGGCTGCGCATCGACCGGCTGCTGACGGTGAGCCGCATCAGCCTGGCGGCGATGGCCGTGGGCCAGGCACGCGCTGCCTATGAATATGCCCTGAACTATGCCAAGGAGCGCGAGGCCTTTGGCGAGCCGATCGCCCACCGCCAGAGCATCGCCTTTATGCTGGCGAACATGCGCATTGAACTGGAAGCCGCCCGGCTGCTCTGCTGGGAGGCGGCTTACAAGTTCGATCACCGTGAAGACGCCACTCACTCAGCCGTGCTGGCCAAGCACTATGCCGACAAGATGGTGCTGGAGGTGACCGACAGCGCGGTGCAGATCTTGGGCGGGCACGGCTATGTGCGCGACCACCCGGTCGAGATGTGGCTGCGCAACGGGCGTGGCTTTGCGGCTTGGGATGGCCTGGTGATGGCCTAGGGATAGGCAGGGGAGATAGATCGGGGAGCGTTGCAGAGTTTTTGGCATAGAGAAACAGGGAGAGAGAGATGCCGATTGAATTCAAACTGCCCACTGAGATCGAAAAGCAGCTTGGGCCGGTGCGGATGGTCGCCGAGCAGGTGATGCGCCCGGAGAGCCGCTATCTGGACGAGCACGAACACAGCCGCCCGGTCAAGTATGTGAGTATGATCTGGCCGCAGATGAGGCAGATGGAAAAGGCCAACCTGGAGGCCGCGCTGGCGCGCGCCCAGAAGAGCGCCGCAGCCGCCGCCCAGGGGGGCAACGGCCACACGCAGGAAACGAACGGGCACGAAGCGAACGGGCACGAAGCGAACGGGAGCGGGAAGCGCCAAAGCTTCGCCAACCTGAGTTTGATCCACATGATCGAGGCGCTCAGTTGGGGCGACGCCGGGGTCTATCTCTGCACCCCGGCCAGCGCGCTGGCGGGCGCGGCGATCAACGCCGTAGCCACGCCGGAGCAGCTAGAGCGCTTCCTGCGCCGCTTCACCGAGGGCGAACCGAAGTGGGGCGCGATGGCGATGACCGAGCCGCAGGCTGGCTCCGACACCAGCAACATCCAGACCACGGCTACCTTCGACGCCGAGACCAACGAATGGGTGCTCAACGGGCAGAAGATCTTCTGCACCAGCGGCAAGCTGGCGTTGGAGGAATCCGACGGGCTGGTGGTGGTCTGGGCCACGGTGGACAAGAACGCCGGGCGCGCCGGGATGAAACCCTTTGTGGTGGAGGCCGGTACACCGGGCGCGACCATCGTCAAGACCGAGGAGAAGCTGGGCATCCGCGCCAGCGACACGGCGGCAATCGTCTTTGACAACTGCCGCATCCCCGCCGCCAACCTGCTGGGCGACGCCGGGGTCAAGCGCGGAGAGGGCAACAAGGGCTTTAAGGGCGCGATGAAAACCTTCGACGCCACCCGGCCCATTGTCTCGGCCAGCGCCATCGGCATCGGCCGCGCCGCCTTCGAGTTCACGCGCGACACGCTGGCGAAGCAGGGCGTGCGCATGGAGTACGCCAAGCCGCGCTGGAAGCTCTCTGCCGTGCAGGCCGACCTGCTGGAGATGGAGTCGCAGCTTCACGCCGCCTGGCTGCTGACGCTCAAGGCCGCGGCGCTGCTCGACGCGCGCCAAGAGAACAAGCTCGAATCGTCGATGGCGAAGGTCAAGGCGGGCAAGGCGGTCACCTGGGTGACGCAAAAGGCGGTGGAACTGCTCGGCCCGCTGGGCTACACCACCGAGACGCTGGCCGAGAAGTGGATGCGCGACGCCAAGATCAACGACATCTTCGAAGGCACCGGCCAGATCAACACGCTGATCGTGGCGCGCGAAATCCTCGGCTACACCCGCGCCGAACTGAAATAGTGGAAGTAAACCGCAAAGAGCGCAAAGGAGAAGGGAGTAGGGGGTAGGGAGTGGGGTGCAGAAGCAGAGGCAGCGCCGCGAACTCTTCTCTCTGCCCCGTGCGGACCCCGTACCCGTACGGACATGGTATACCGTGTCCGTACTCCCTATCCCTCTCTTCCTCTGGCCTTTGCGCTCTTGGCGGCTTTGCGGTGAATCCTCTCTGCCCTACTCCCTACTTGGCCTTGAGCAGCGTAGGCAGGTAGAGGTCGCCGCAGGCGTCGGGCAGGCCGTCCTCATCTTGGTCGAGAACGGTACACTTGACGCCGCGCACGACGGTCGATTCCTCAAAAACGCCGTCCCCATCCTTGTCCAGTTCCGAGCGCAGTTGCGAGCCGATGGGCCAATTGGCGACTGTGGTGCGCTGGGTCGCGCCGTTGGGCACGGTGAAGGGGCCAAAGCGCCAGACGCCGCCCTGCTGCGCCGCGCCGTCGAAGCTGTCCACGATCAGATAGTGGTTGGTCGCGCCGCCGGTGTCGTTGTCGTACTCCGCCGACTTGGCATCGCGGTCGGCGCTGAAGCCCACCTTGCCGCCGCCAGGCGTCGCCAGATCGGCCCAGCGGAACATCAAGCGCTGCTGCACGCCCAGATCCATCCCCAGCTTGGGCACAAAGCTGTCCGATGCGCTTTCCGGCTGATAGCTGAAGCCGTTCACCTGGTTCTGCGCCGTCTTCACGCCCACTTGGTCTTGGTCGCCGGCGGGCGCGTCGAAGACCTGCAGCTGCGCGGCGTTGCCGCCCGCGCCGGTGTAGTAGAGATAGTCTCCGCCTTTGGTGTTGACCTGGATGTTGGAGACGACGGTGGCTGTGAACGGCACGAAGAGCGGCATGTTGTGTGTATTGGTCTCGGACCCCATGGGGACAAAGGGCGTCGCCCCCGGGATCTCCTCGACAAAGGTTCCGTCCGGCTGCCAGCCCCAGCGTTTTCCGTCGGGCGTGCTGTACAACCCGTCGGCGCTGCCAAAGACCAGATTCATGGCGATCTGCGGCAGGTCGAGCGGCATCGTATGATCGCCCTGCCAGACGTCGATGGGAATGGCGAACAGCCCCGTGCCGCTGAAGGACGTAGAACTGCTGTAGGTGTTGGCCGCGGTGTCCACGTCGATGTATTTGCCGAGCGCCAGCGGGTAGTTGTTGTCATAGATGTGGATGCGGTTGCCGTCGGTGGCATAGGGCGTGACCGCATGGCCGCCGCTCGTCTTCATCATGCTGGCGATAAAGCTGGTCGGCCCGGCGCGGACGGTGTAGAGCCGTTGCTCCGGGTCGCCGTCAAAGCCGTTGAGTTGGTTCACCGCTTCATACAAGAACTCGCTGGTGGTCTGCACGCCGTGGTTCATGCGGATCTCCGCCCACAAGTTCCCCGGCTCAGGCGGGCCGGTCACCTTGCTGATCGAGTCGTAATTCCACTTGGCGGGCGCGCCGCGGTCCTTGATGCCCGCCGGGAAAAAGGCGTCGCTGCTGAAGTTGGCGATGTTCAGGCCGCCGCGATAGAAGAGCAGGCTGGTCGACGACATGCCCACGCAGCTTCCCCCGCTGGAGTTGACCCAGATCTTAAAGGCCGGATACCAGATCGCCCAATACAGCGGGTCGGGGAGGTGGGTGAGGCACAGCCCAAACGCGCCCACACAGATATAGGCGTTGTCGCCATAGACCGCCAGGAACTGGTCGAGCGAGGCGCTCTCATCCTCGTTCTTGAAGCCAAAGCCGAAGATCGAGGGGTATTCGGGCGCGCGCAGCTTGAAGGCCGCCGACGCGCTGTAGCCGTTGATGTTGACAGGCCGCTGCCAACCATCTTCCACGACCCATCGCCAGTTGCTTCCTAAGGTGCTGACTGTGGGGCCGCCGTTCTGCTTGGGCACGCTCCTGGGCAGCGCCGGGATCTGCACCATCATGCTCTTCATATCGCGGCTGCGGCTGATGACCTGCGTCTCATAGAGTGCGAACTGGGCGAAGTCGGTCACATCAGTGTTGGGCGAAAGATAGACTTTGGTCAAGTCGTGCAGGTTTTCACCCACTAAGAGATGTGTCGTCGGCGGCGTGACATCGCCTGCCGTGTTCAGCACCATGCGCGCCATCGGCGCGGTGGGCGAGATGATGATCGCACCCGGCGGCTGCATGATATAGAACTGCGTATCGCGATAGGTGCAGGTGTTGCCCACGGCGCAGGGGGGGAAGAAGAGATAGGTATCGCCCGTCGCAGTCGGGGCCAGGCCCGTGCCGCTGGTGGTGGCGGGCTGATAGCGGCAGGCGGTGCAGCCGTTGTGCTGCAAACGCAACTGCGTGTTGGCAGGCACGCGCACGTCGAAGGAGAACTCGCCGTTGGCGTCGGTGATGCGCTGATACATGACCGAGTCGATGTCGCCAAAGTAGATCGGATACCCGGCCAGCGGCGGATAGGTCGCATCCGGTCCGGCATAGATCTTGCCCTTGATCACCGCCTGCGGCAGTTGGGCGCTGCCCTCGCCATAGCTCACCTGGCCCCAGGTGACCGGCGCGTTCTCCACTGCCTGCACCGGGCCTACATAATCTTGGGGCGGTGCGCCCAGGTCCACCTGGCCGACGGCCAGCCCGTCCACCTCGGTCCATTCACCCAGCATGCTCTTGGCAATGCGGATCTCGACGCTCTGGTTGGGGTTGACATCGTCGCCGTTGAGGTCGGAATCAGCATCCCAATCCACGCCGCGCTGCGGGCAGGCCGGGTCGGTGCAGGGGACCCAGTTGCCTGCGCCATCGCCCACATACAACGTGGCGGGGACCGGCGAGTCCCAAGGGCCTTTCAAGCCGACGCGGATCTGATAGTCGTCGGGCTGCGCCAGCGCGTCGCCGGAGATGTTCGTGTCCAGCATCAGAGCGATCTCTGAGTCCGTCGTCCAGCCGATGTCGCTTTCGCGGTTCATGGTGGGCACGCCGACAAAGAGCGCTGTGTCGGTGTAGACAAGCAGGGCGCGCAGGTCGTTGTAGCCGCCGCTGCTGTTGCTAAAGCCGGTGCCGCTCATGGCATAGCGGATCGTCACCTCTTCCGCCCCGGCATATTCCAGCGCCGGGTTGACATCGGCGTCCAGTTTGGGGTCGACCGCGGCGCGCGGCACGACCAAATCACGCGGCAGGATGCCGAAGATATCCGGCTGCACCCCGCCGCTCGGTGTCCCGGCTACAGGCTGCAAAGCCTCGTTGCGCCCGCCGTCGCCAAAGACAGCTTCCAGCCCTGTGCCCGAGCGCACCTCCTGGAACATGTCGTCGCGGATCTCAGCCCCGCTGCGCGCCGCCGACCAGATACGCACCTCGTCGAGATAGCCGCGGTAGTACATCCCGTTGCTCTCGGCGCCGCCGATCGACAGACCGTGGTTGACCAAGCTGCCCGCTGCCAGCGCCGCGCTGCCCACCGCTTCGCCGTTGAGGTAGAAGGTCGCCGTGCTTCCGTCATAGCTCACGGCGACGTGCGACCAGCGATATTTCTTGAGTTCGGCGCTGCTTTCGACGAAGTTGCCGTCGCTGCGATAGAAGCGCAGTTTGGCTGTTGGGGTGCAGTAGCCAAACCAATAGGATGCGCCCCATTGGTGTTCGACAAAGGTCTGGCAGCCCGCGGGGTCGCCGGGGTAGTAATCTTGGGGATAAACCCAGGCTTCAATCGTCATGGCCGCATTGCGGTTGAAGCGCACATCGGCAGGGTAGGCAATGCGACCGGTGAAGTCGAACACGGTGCTGCGCTGCGGCGGCCCTCCGCTGACGGTCACCGCCGCAGGATCGGCGGGCGCAGCCTGCGGCAGCGCCGCGGCCTCCGCCCCGCGCCAGGCCAGCACACACATCCAAGCCAACGTCCAGACAACGACCACACGAATCCGTCTCATTGAGGTTTCTCCTCCCGTACAACGGTGATGCCGGCTCGACTGCCGGCAACGTCAACTTATATGTACTCTCCTTGTCGTATGTGAACCCTGCTGGGCAGGGATAGTTGGCATTTGCTATTTTCTATCTTCTCCTCTTTGCGGTTATACGCTCTCCAGCACGCGCAAGCACTCGTCGATCTCGTCGAGCGTGTTGTAATGCGCCAGGCCCAGGCGCAGCAGCCCGCCGCTCTCTTCTACGCCGAGCGCTTCGCTCAGCCCCAGGGCATAGAAATTGCCGTCCCACGCAAAGATGTTGGCATCCGCCAGAGTTTGCGCCAACTGCTGCGGCGTCGTGCCCTCCTTGCGGATCGAGAAGGTCGGCACACGCCGCGGCCAGTCGGCGCGCTCGGTCAAGCCATAGACGCGGATGCGGCTGCTCGCCTGCAAACCGGTGAGCATGCGCTCGGTCAACATCAGTTCATAGTCGCGAATCTGTTTCCAGGCTGCGGCCAGCTTTTCTCGGCGGGGAGCCATAAACGACGCGCCGCCGTAGACCGCGCCCAACTCCGCCAGATAATCAATCGCCGCCGTGACCCCGGCCAGCCCTTCATGGTTTTTGGTGCCGGTCTCCCATTTGTCGGGCGCTTCGTTGCCCGCGGGGCGCACGCGATAGGCATCCAGCCGCGCCAGATGCTCGGCCTTGCCATAGAGGATGCCGACATGCGGCCCGAAAAACTTGTAGGCGCTGCACGCCAGGAAGTCACAGTCCAACGCCTTGACGTCGATCAGCCCGTGCGGCGCAAACTGCACGGCATCGACAAAGGTGAGCGCGCCCGCCTCCTTGGCCCACTGCACAATCGTCTGCACGTCGTTGATCGAGCCGCTGAGATTGCTGGCATAGCCCACCGCTACCAGCTTGGTGCGCGACGAGATCGACTCGCGCAGGTGATCCAGATCCAGCGTGCAGGTTTCCAAGTCCACGTCGATCGTCTGCAGCGATGCGCCGAGGTCGCGGGCCAGCGCCACCCAGGGCGCGACGTTGGCGTCATGGTCAAGCCGAGTGACAATGATCTCGTCGCCGGGGCGCAGGGCGCGGCCCAGCGAGCGGCTGAGATGAAAGGTGAGGCTGGTCATGTTGTTGCCAAAGACGATCTCTTGTGGGGTCGCGCCCAGCAGGTCGGCGGCGGCCTGGCGCGCCGCGGCGATCACATCGTCGGTGCGGCGGCTGGTCTCAAACAGACCGTGGGTGTTGGCGTTGCGCCGGGTCAGATAGTCGACCATGGCGTCGATCACCGGGCGCACGGCCTGCGTGCCGCCGGGGTTGTCAAAAAAGATGGCAGGGCGGCCATCATAGGCTTCCTGCAGCGCCGGGAATTGGCGGCGAATGGCAGCGACATCAAGCATTTTGGGGTGTCCTCATCTCGTTGAATATCAAAGAAGGAGTAGGTAGGAATCTCGCAAAACAGACGACACATTCTCTACCTGTACGGACACGATATATCGTGTCCGTACGCGCAGCGTGGCCTGTATCGTCAATTTTCGCGACATCCTACATACCCCCACTACGGTTGGAAGCCCGCTTTGAGCGGGCGTTGTTTTTTGCCGGGGGTTGATCCCTCGATGGACGGGCATCGCGTATAGTCTATTCCACCCAGGGCAGGTCGGGCGCGATCAGCCAAATGCGCTCGCGGCCCAGCAGCCGCGACCAATCGCCCTGCACCAGCGCCGTGATCCATGCGTTTGCCGCGCCGCGGCTGCCAGACCGGGCCAAGGTCTGCGCGGCATGCGCCGCTTCGGCTGGCAACCGCGTAGGGGGCGGCGTGATGCGCCGCGTCGCCACCGTGCCGTCGTCGGGCAGGCCGGCGGCGCGGCAGGCCAGCGCCAGCGCAAGCTGAAAGTCGCCCAGTTCGTCCACCAGCCCATGGCGCAACGCCTGTTTGCCCGTCCAGACGCGGCCTTGGCAGATCGGGTCCAACTCGGCCAAGGGCAGGTTGCGCCCCTGCGCCACCACGGTCTTGAAGCGCTCATAAATATAGGCGACGCTTTGCTCTAGCGTGGCGCGCTGCGCCGCCGTCCAAGGCCGGTCGTCGGTCAGGATATCGGCATGCTCGCCGCGGCGCAGCACCTCACGCTTGGCCCCAACCTTGGCGCGCAGCGCCTCAGTCACCGGCTTGGTGATCACCACGCCGATGCTGCCGGTGAGCGTGGCGGGCTGGGCCACGATCTTGCGCCCCGGCGTAGCGATATAATAGCCGCCGCTGGCCGCCACATTGCCCATGTAGACGACGACCGGTTTTTCCTGGTCGAGCAGGTGCAGTTCACGCCAGATCAGGTCGCTGGCCAGCGCCGACCCGCCGCCCGAATCCACATGCACGACCACCGCGGCCAGGTCGGCGCGTTTGCGCGCGGCGCGGATCGCCTGTTCGACCGTGTGGCTGCCCATCATCCGCTCACCCAAGAGGGGCAGCGGCACGGGAAACGAACGGCTGTCGCCCACGACGATCGAACCTTGCAGGCTCAGCACGCCCACGCTGCGCCCCGCTCGGCGGCTCGGGCGGCGCAGCAGCAGCCCGCGTAGCTGGGTATAGGGTTTGAGCGTGGCGGGGCTGCCGGGTGCGCCGAGCAGCGCCGGCAGTTCATCTTCATAGGCGATGGCGTCGACCAGCCCACCCGCCAGCGCGGCGTCGGCGCTAAGCGGGGCCTGGTCGATCAGCGCGGACACCTGCGCCGCGGCCAGCCCGCGCCCCTGCACGACTGCGGCCACGATGTCCTCTGCCAAGCTGTCGAGCAGCCAGCCATATTGTTCCCGCTCGGCCTCGCTCATCTCGCGGCGCGTGAGGGTGTTGGCCGCGGTCTTCCACGGCGCGATCTGGATCGCCTCAAACGCGATCCCGGCGCGGGCCAGCGTCTCTTTCCAATAGGTGGGGGCCACGCGCAGCCCCAGCACATCCCAAGTGGCAAGCGGCGGCAGCGTGATGCGGTCGGCGGCGCAGGCCACCACATAGGCGGCGGCGTTGGCTTGTTCCAGATGGACGACGACCTGTTTGGCTGCGCCGCCCCCCGCTCGAAAACGGCGCAGAAGCGAGGCCAGGCTTTGCGCTTGGGCCAGGCTCAATTCTGCGCCTTTGAGCAGCAGCACCACGCCCTTGAGGTCGGGGTCGTCGGCCATGCGCCGCAGCGCGTCGTGCAGGGTTTCCAGGCTGATCGGCAGTTTCACGCCGGGCAGATAGGCATACCACCAAGGGGAATCCGGGGCGCGCTCGGCTATCGCGTGCTCCAAGACGATCACGGCGTAATCGGCCCAGCGGCGGCGCAGCAGACGGCGGCGCGTGTTCAGCAGGCTGCAGAGCAGTTGCTGCCAGGCCTGCGCCAGCGCCGCGCCCGCTGTGTGGATTGCCTGCTGTCCCTGCGTCTTCCAACTCATACGTCGTCCCTCATCAACCGTTAGCCGATTGGCGGGCCGCCGATTGACCCGCGCAAGCGTTCATTGTCGCTATAAATGGGCGCTTTGGCAAAGCGTTTCCGTCTACAAGCTGGGCATAGCTGCACCGGCATCCGACTTCTTGCCCGAAATCCTGGGCTGCTGCTACACTGGCAGCCATAGACTGTTCGCCTCCTCGACTGTTCACCCAGGGGATTCCGCCCAGAGGATAAGGAGCCGGCTATGCTGATCGGGCTGCCCAAGGAAGTGAAAGACGGCGAAAACCGCGTGGGGTTGACACCCGGTGCGGTCAAGGCGCTGACCGGCCGCGGCCATCGGGTCTTGGTGCAGACCGGCGCGGGCATGGGCAGCTTTCTGACCGACGACGAATATCGCGCCGCGGGCGGCGAACTGGTAGAGGGCGCCGCCGATGCCTGGTGCGCCGAGATGATCGTCAAGGTCAAAGAGCCGACGCCCGCCGAATACGGCTATCTGCGCCCGGATCAAATCCTGTTCACCTATCTACATCTGGCCGCCGGCCGGCAGCAGACCGACGCGCTGCTTGCCGGCGGCATCACGGCCATCGCCTATGAGACGGTGCAGACCGCCGACGGCAAACTGCCGTTGCTCATGCCGATGAGCGAGGTGGCAGGCCGCATGGCGACCCAGGTCGGCGCGACCTATCTGGAACGCCATCACGGCGGGCGCGGGGTGCTGTTGGGCGGCGTGCCGGGCGTGGCCCCGGCGCATGTGGCGATCTTGGGCGGCGGCACGGTGGGCACCAACGCGGCCAAGGTCGCGCTCGGCATGGGCGCGCAGGTGACCGTGCTGGAACTACACCATGAACGGCTGCAATACCTGGACGATGTCTTTCAGGGCCGGCTGCAGACGCGTGCCAGCAATGAATACAACATCGAGCAAGCGGTCTTCAACGCCGACTTGGTGATCGGCGCGGTGCTGATCCCCGGCGGGCGCGCGCCCTGGCTGGTGACGCGCGCCATGCTGCCGCATATGCGGCCCGGCGCGGTGATCGTGGATGTGGCGGTGGATCAAGGCGGCTGCGTTGAAACCACACGGCCCACCACCCACAGCGACCCGATCTATGTCCTGGACGGCGTGGTGCATTACGGCGTCGCCAACATGCCGGGCGCGGTGCCGCGCACCAGCACCTTTGCGCTGGTCAACCAGACAATGTCCTATACGCTCAACCTAGCGAACGAGGGGCTAGACGCGGTGCGCCACAGCGCACCGCTGTTGCACGGGTTGAACACCTACCGCGGCAAGCTGACCCATCAAGCCGTGGCCGAGGCGTTTGGCCTGCCCTATGTGGAGCCGGAGAAGGCCTTGGCGTAACTGAATGACCTGCCGATAAAGCTACTATCCAACACTAGGCGTATTATCAGAGAACCTGTAGATGAGTTCCGAGATCGTTGTCCCCCCGTTAGCTCAGCCCTTTGAGCGCATCTTTGCAGATTATGCTGAAGCGGAATGGGGTTTTGGCTTTTTGCGCCAAACAATAGATTTGCTCAATGCTGGGACCAACGCGTATCGCCCCTGTGTGTTGACGCTGCCCAAGAATTATAAGCAGCGTCTGCTGCGCTTCAATTTTGGCCCTTGGCTGCTCGTAGATTTTTGTGGGCCGGCATCGAAATACGGAAAATGGATCCATCTGGCCCTACTCAGGGATGGATTTGCGGCAGCCTCACGAAAAGAATGGTTTGTCTTTAGTCATCCTCACGATAAACGAGGGATGGCGGTCTATAGATTCACTTGGGCAGAAGTGCAATCTATGGACAGTGAACTGACTGAGCACTATGAAGTGTCTATGCAGTATACAGGCGAACTCTTTGGTCATTGGCGAGGCTCGGCCTATCGGCTTGCGCATCAGCCACAGCTATTCGCCGGCATCTTTGACCCAGCCCTGCGGGCATCCATCTTGACTCATGGGCTTGATCCTTTCTTCAGCGATTCCTATCGCAGCGAAGACAATAATGAAGACTTCTGCTCTAGGATGATCTAGGAATGAACCTATGGCAAAAATTAACACCGCGCCGCTGAGCGGAATGCGCGACTATCTGGCGCTGGACGTGCTGCGGCGCACCTATGTGATCGATATCATCGAGCGCGTCTACCAGAGCTATGGCTTTGAGCCGCTGGAGACGCCCACCATGGAACGCCTCTCGACGCTGCTGGGCAAGTATGGCGAGGAAGGCGACAAGCTGATCTTCCGCATCCTCAAGCGCGGCGAAAAGCTGGACGAGGCGCTGGCCGATCACCCCAGCGAGGAGAGCATCAGCGACGCCGGGATGCGCTATGACCTGACCGTGCCGCTGGCGCGCGTCGTCGCCCAATATCGCGCCGACCTGCCGCGCGTCTTCAAACGCTATCAGATTCAGCCTGTCTACCGCGCCGACCGCCCGGCCAAGGGGCGCTTCCGCGAGTTCTTCCAATGCGACGTGGATGTGGTCGGCTCCACCAGCCCGACGGTAGAGGCCGAGGTCTTGGCCGCGGGCGCGCAAATTCTACAGGAGTTGGGCTTTGGCGTGGATCACCCCTTCACCTTGCGCATCAACCACCGCAGCATTTTGCGCGGGTTGATGGAGACGGCGGGCGTGCCGCCCACCTTGGAGGATTCGGCGCTGGTCGCCATCGACAAGCTGGACAAGATCGGGCTGGAGGGGGTGCGCGATGAACTGGACACGCGCGGCATCACCCACCCGGTCGCCAATATCCTGCTCGACACGATGCAGGCCGCGCCCACAGAAAGCAACACCGCCATGCTCGCCTGGCTGGGCGACGTGCTGGAGGAGTCCGAACTGGGCAGCCAGGGCGTGGCCGGCCTCAAAGAGGTGGCGGCGTTGTGCGCGCACGGGCCGGCGGCGGCCTATCTGCGCGTCGACCCTTACCTGGCGCGCGGGTTGAGCTATTACACCGGCCCGATCTTCGAGGTCGACTTCCCCGGTTTCAGCGGGTCGGGCGGCGGCGGCGGGCGCTATGATGACCTGGTCGGCATGTTCAGCGGGCAGAGCATCCCGGCCTGCGGCTTTAGCCTGGGGCTGGAGCGCATCCTGCTTTTGATGGAAGAACAGGGCATGTTCCCGCCGCGGCTGGCCGGTCAACCGCAGGCATTGGTCACGCTCTATGACGCGCAGACGACAGGGCCGAGCCTGCGCCTGGCGCACCGGCTGCGTGCCGCCGGGCTGCGCGTGGATGTCTATCCCGACGCCGACCGCTATGGGCGGCAGTTCAAATATGCCGACGAGCGCAAGATCCGCTATGCGCTGCTGCTCAGCCCGCGCGAGCTGGAGGCGGGCGTGGTGGCGGTCAAAGACCTGCACAGCGGCGACCAGGTCGACGTGCCCGACGGCGAGGTCGTGACGTGGCTGCAGGCCAAGCTGGCGGAGTAGAAATTTTCACCGCAAAGGGCGCAAAGGCCAGAGAAGAAGGGAGAAGCAAAGAAAGCGTAGGTGTGGTTTTCCAACCGCACCTACGCGCCCCGCCAAGCCCCCTTGCAGGGGGCGTTGTTGTTGAGCCTCGGCGGCTTTAGCGCCGGGGCGCGGGTGGACGTTCATGGGCCGTAGATGGGTGACGCTGGCTGCGCTTGAAACACAAACTCGATATCGTCGATCGAGATGCCGGTCCCTACAAAGGCTTGTTCATGTATCAACTTCTCGCGCAATGCTGCCGGGTCGGGTGAATAGAGATTGACCTTGCCCGCCGGAATATCCAGGCCGCTCGCGTAGATCAGGTCGCCGAGACCTTCGACTCCTTGGAGAATTTGAGTGACCAGCCTAAGCATCTCCCTTAGCTCAGCCAACGTGTAAGGTCGCTGTACAACTATCACCAGTTCGCCAATCTCTGTACCTGCCAAATGCTCAGCGGCGACCGCCGCGCCCTCTGCGGCCGGCAGCGTGAAGGCCATGACAAGGCCAAACACCGGCTCATGTTGCACCCAAAAACCGGCACAGGTCGGCTCTGCCTCACATACTCTCCCACCCACCTGCCTCATTGGGTATTGCAGCCGCAGCCGTCGTTCGGCCTCCTCAACCGATACTCCAAACGTTTGCACATAGGAATCTACAGCTGGATTGGGGGGCTTATCGGAGACCGCTCCCAATTGGGGTACTTGTGGGGTCGGTGACATGGGTGAGCAGCAGTCCGCTACCAGACGCATGGCCACGCCGTCACCGCGTAGGATCAACTTATCTTCTTCAGTGAACTCATATTCAGCAGTGGCTTTCAGCGCGCGCTCCAAATTGTATCTTTGTCTGTTAATCGCCTGTCCCTGCTCACATGCGACGCGGTCAAACTCATCCTCGAATTTCGCACAGATCGCGCCGCCATAGCTCCCACATTCTTCTGCAGTTGAGATACCTTCGCCAATATGGTAACGCTGCCCGTGCAGATAGGCGATGGCAAAACCCGTATGTCCGCATGTGCCGCCGATAGTGACCCCGCCGCTCTTGCTAAAGAGAACAAATACAGGCTTGTAGCGGTCGAAGATAAGCGGCTCCCCGTCCAAGATCACCACTTCCAGCTGCCAGCGTCTATTGACCAGTAACGAGTTGAGCACCTCCGGCGGCGGGCTTTCCGGCTGTTGTAAGCCAGGCCACTCCTGTGAAGGGGGCGCACACTTCACCGCGGCTACGGCGATAAGCAGCAACAGCAGGGCACGCCAAAACTGCCGCGGCCGAATCGAGGGGATCATACGAAGGTGCGTAGGCCAGTGGGGGATCATCTCTTATTCCTTTGCCGTCAGCCGTACATGACGACCACGCAGCGAAACAAAGCGCGAGGTATCACCAGCATACGCAGACCCATCCGCAGCGTCAAGGGTCAGATGTCCCAACCCCCGCTTTTCTGCTCCTTTGCTGTCTTTTCTTTCTCTTCTTTGCGCCCTTTGCGACTTTGCGGTGAACCTTCTGCACCCAATTTGACAAGAGATCGGGCTTGCTGATATAGTCGCACCAATTGAATCACAGACTCTTATCCAGAGAGGTGGAGGGACCGGCCCTGTGAAACCTCGGCAACCTGGTGCAACCCGCAACGGCGCGGGTCAGGCTAAGGTGCCAAGTCCGGCAGAGTAATCTGGAAGATGAGAGAAACCAAGTCGCTACGGCGAACCTTATGCCCTCTCATCACCTGATGAGGGGGCATTTTGTATGAATAGACCATTGTATCAACAGACCAGGACGCGGGCCGGAGATAGGCCGCCGCCAGATGGGCCACAGCGCATAGGCCAACAGACAGGTCAACAGAGGAGCAGAACGCCATGATTGTCATGAAATTCGGCGGCACGTCGGTAGGCAGCGCCGACGCCTTTGCCCAGGTCGCCGCCATCGTCGCCGGCAAAACCGCCGAACAGACGCAAACCAACCGCCCCGGCGTGGCGGTTGTCACCAGCGCCATGAGCGGCGTCACCAATCTGCTGATCGACGCCGCCCAGCGCGCCGCCAATGGCGACGAGGAATTTTTTCTGGAGGCGGAAAACGCGCTGCGCGTCAAACATCAGACCGTGGCCGGACAGTTGATCGACGACGGCAACGAACGCGCCGCGCTGGGCCGCATCTTCGACGAGCGGCTGCAAGAGTTTACCCGGCTGTGCAGCAGCATCGCCGTCTTGGGCGAACTCACCAAGCGCGGGCTGGATGTAGTCAGCGGTCTGGGCGAACGGCTGGCCGCGCCGCTGCTGGCCGCCGTGCTGCGCGCCCGCGGCGTGCCCGCCGAATATGTCGACGCCACCGAGATCGTAGTCACCGATGCCGTCTTTGGCGGCGCGGCCCCGCAGATCGAACCGACCGCAGCGCACTGCCAGGCGCGGCTCCTGCCCCTGCTCGAACAGGGAATCGTGCCGGTGATCACCGGTTTTATCGGCGCAACCGCCGGAGGCATCCCCACGACATTGGGGCGCGGCGGCTCTGACTATTCAGGCGCGATCATCGGCGCTGTGCTGGAGGCCGACGAGATCCAGATTTGGACCGACGTCAACGGCGTGATGAGCGCCGACCCGCGCATCGTGCCCAACGCGCGCAGCCTCCGCCAACTGAGCTATGAGGAAGTGGCGGAGCTGGCCTATTACGGGGCCAAGGTGCTGCACCCCAAGACCGTCACGCCCGCCATCGAAAAGCAGATCCCGCTGCGCGTGCTCAACACCTTCCAGCCGGAACACCCCGGCACCCGCATCGCCGAACGCAGCGACCACACCGGCGGCACGGTCAAGGCCATCACCTCGATCCGCGGCATGAACTTGGTCACCGTGGCGGGCCGCGGCATGATCGGCGTGCCGGGCATTGCAGCGCGCACCTTCCAGGCGGTGGCGGGCGCGGGGGCCAATGTGCTGATGATCAGCCAGAGCAGCAGCGAACAGAGCATCTGCTTTGTCGTCCCCGAAAGCGCCGCCGACACCGTGATCGACGCGCTGCGCGCCGAGTTCAAGGTCGAGCGAGAGCGCCACTATATCGACGAGATCGGCGGCCACAACAACGTGGCGATCATCGCCGTGGTCGGCAGCGGCATGCGCGGCACGCCGGGGCTGGCCGCGGGCATCTTTCGCGCCGTGGGCGACGAAGCGATCAACGTCATCGCCATTGCCCAAGGCTCCAGCGAAGCCAACGTCAGCCTGGTGGTCGAAGAGATCCAGGCCGCCGAGGCGGTGCGCGCCATCCACGATATTTTTGAACTGCACAAGCCCTCCGGCGAGCGCAGTTCACAGCTTCAGCGCGCCGGCGGCACAGATCGCAGTTAAAATTTGTATAACCGTTTATATAACCTTGTGCTATAATAGGGCAGTTTGCGCCCGGGGGAGCCAGACTCATACCGTCTTGCGCTCCCCTTTCTTGTCAGATGGCCCGAAAACAAGCGGGTCGTCGCCAAAAAACGGGCCTTGATCATCAAAGGACACCCAATACGCACTTTGTCACGCACTTTGTCACGCACTTTGTCCTGAGGTCTTTGTGATGCACGAATTGCCGGTGATCTTGTTCGGCGTCGGCGGGGTGGGGCGATCTTTGCTTCAACAGATCGTGGCGCACCGCAGCCTCCACGCCCTGCGCTATGGGCTGGCGCTTCAGGTCTTGGCGGTCTGTGACCGCGACGGCGCGGCGCTCGACCCCAGCCACGGGCTGGATGACGAGATGTTGTGCCAGATCATCGCCTATAAGAGCGCGGGCGGGCGGATCTCCAACCACCCGCTGGGCGGCGCACAGGGCGACCTGGCCGGGATCGTGGATATCGCCGGGCGTGCCGGTGCGGTCGTCGTGGACTGCACCGCCACCAGCGCCACCATCCCCGCGCTGCTCTTTGCGCTGGAACGCCGCTATAAGATCGTCATGGCCAATAAGAAACCCTTAACCAGTGACCAGGAGGTGTATGACCGGCTGACTGCAGCCGGTGTCACTGGCGGCGACGACGCCGCACCCATGCGCCACCTGGGGCGCAGCCGTTGGGAGACCACCGTAGGCGCAGGCCTGCCTGTGATCGCCACGCTCAACCGGCTGGTCAGCAGCGGTGACGAGGTGCAGCGCATCGCCGGCGCCTTCAGCGGCACGCTCGGCTATCTCATGACCGGCTTGCAGGCGGGCCAACCCTTCAGCGCCGTCGTGCGCGAGGCGCACCGCCTGGGCTACACCGAGCCGGACCCGCGCGACGACCTGGGCGGCGTGGATGTCGCCCGCAAGGCTTTGATCCTGGCGCGCGGGCTGGGCCGGCAACTGGAGATGGGCGACGTCGCCGTCCAAGGACTCTACCCGCCGGAGATGGACGAGCTTTCGGTGGATGCGTTTATGCAGGCCCTGCCCTGCCTGGATGACTCTTTCCGCGGCCAGGTGCAGAGCGCAGCCGCCGCAGGCAAAGTCCTGCGCTATACCGCCCAGGTAGCCGGCGGCGCGTGCCGCGTGGGTCCCACCCTGGTGGATGCCGGCAGCCCGCTGGGGCGGCTGTCGGGGACCGATAACTTGGTGGAGTTTACCACCCACTGGTACAGCCCGAACCCCCTGGTGATCCAGGGGCGCGGGGCCGGCGTGGACGCAACCGCCGCCGGCGTGCTCAGCGATATCATCGAATTGGCCTATACGGCGTGACGGCCCAGGACCGGCAGAGGAGCCATCCGGGTCCGGCCCGCGCCGATGACAATCCATATGGAGATAGATCGTGGCAAGCTCTGGGGCTGTTTCTAAGATCAAAGTTGGCGTCTTGGGCGCGACCGGCGCGGTCGGCCAGCGCTTTGTGCAGATGCTGCAGGGCCATCCTTGGTTTGAGATCGCGGCGCTGTGTGCGTCGGAGCGCAGCGCAGGCAAACGCTATGCCGACGCCTGCAACTGGAATCTGCGCGGCGACATGCCCGCCCATCTGCGCGATGTGATATTGCAGGAGTGCGAGCCGGGCATCGACGCGCAAATCGTCTTTAGCGCCCTGCCCGCCGGCACCGCGGGCGAGATCGAGGCGGCCTTTGCCGCCGCGGGCTATGGGGTGTGCAGCAATGCGCGCAACCATCGCTATGACGACGACGTGCCGCTGCTGATCCCGGAGGTCAACCCTGAACACCTGGCGCTGATCGACATCCAGCGGCGCAGGCGCGGCTGGACGGGTTTCATCGCTACCAACCCCAACTGCAGCACGACCCACCTGGTCAGCGCGCTGCACCCGCTGCATGTGCGCTTTGGGGTGCAGAAGCTGTTTGTGGTCACCATGCAGGCCATCAGCGGCGCCGGCTATCCCGGCGTCAGCAGCATGGACATTCTCGACAACGTGGTTCCCTACATCGGTGGGGAAGAGGAAAAGATGGAGCAGAAAGAGCCGCAGAAGCTTCTCGGCGTCTTCGACGGGCAGCAGGTGCGCTACGCCGACTTCGTGGTCAGCGCACACTGTAACCGGGTTCCAGTTCGGAATGGACATTTGGAGGCGGTCAGCGTAGAATTTGAGGAGCGGCCCAGCGAGGCGGAGATCGTGCAGGCTTGGCAGGGGTACCGGCCCTTGGCCCAACAGTTGAACTTGCCCAGCGCGCCGCAGCCGGCCATCCTGTACAATGTCGCACAGGATCGGCCTCAGCCACGCTTGGACCGTTTGGCCGGGTCCGTACCCGGCATGGCAACGGTGGTGGGGCGGCTTCGCCCCGACCCGTTGTTCCACCACAAGTTCATGGTCTTGGGGCACAACACCATCCGCGGCGCTGCGGGTGGCAGTCTGCTCAACGCCGAGCTCATCGTTGCGCAAGGCTATCTGGGGCCGGAAGCCGCAGCCCTTGCCCAATCGCTGGAGGTGGCGTGACTTTCTGCTCTTGTTGGAGCGATTAGGGGGCTAACGTGACAAACGTTTCGACCACAGATGTGCTGTCCGCCGCGCGCGCGCAGACCGCAATGAAGAACTTTGGACGGGCCAGCCTGGCCGATTACTTCGGCGATCTGGTGATCTATCGCAATCTGGAGCCGCTGGATCGCCGCCTGCCCGGCCTCAAGGCTGCCGGCTATCGGATGGACATTAACACGAAGCGGATCCCGCGCAAGCAGGACCCCGACTATGCCAAAGCGGCAGTGTGGTTCGCCAAACAGGCCCAGAAGCTGCGCAAAAACAGCACGCCGTTGAGCGAACTGCTCTTTGTGGGCGATACGCTCTATAACGACGGCCAGGCCTACAGCCATATGCGCCAGGTTGCGGAATGGGCCGGGGCCTGCTTTATCGGCTCCGAAAAACTCAACGAGCCGTTTGTGACCGATGTAGACGAGGACGAAAACGTCTTCTGCGCCAACCGCTGGACCGCGCTGGCCGATTGGGCCGCCTGGATGCGCGGGCGGGGGCTGCATCTGGACGCACGCACCGCGGTCATTGTGGACATCGACAAGACGCTGTTGGGGGCCAAAGGCCGCAACGATCAGGTCATCAACGAGGCGCGGCTCGAAGGCATCTTCCGCACGATGGACTCTGTGCTGGGCGACAACTTCAGTCGCGCCGATTTTGAGCGCCAGTATGCCGAACTGAACCGCTCGCGCTATCACTTCCTGACCGAGGACAACCAAGACTATCTCGCCTATATCTGTCTGGTGCTCAACGCCGGGCTGCTCGACTATGCCGAGATCTTACAGGAGGTGGAGAACGGCAGCCTGGAAAACTTCGAACAGTTTCTGCGCTGGGTCAACACGCGCATGATGAGCCGCCCGCTCAACAGCGAAAGCCTGCGCCAAGTACATGAAGCGGTGGTCTGCGCCGTGCAGATGGGCGACCCGACACCCTTCAAGCGCTTCCGACGTCAGGAATTCATCACGACCGTGGAGCATATGGGCAACCTGCCCGACAGCACGCCGGTCGAAACGCTGCTGGCCCAGGAGATCACGCTGACCAACGAGGTCTGCGAGTTGAGTGAATGGTTGCAGGCGCGCGGCTGTCTGCTGCTCTGTCTGAGCGACAAGCCCGACGAGGCATCCACGCCCGACCCGCGCGTGTCGGCAGAACTGCCGCCGGTACACAAAGCCTCCACGCATCGCGTGGGGGTCAGCATCGCCGAGCAGTTGAAGTCTGTCGAATAAACGGGCAAATAGGCGCAGACCCAATCGCGCCAAAGCACAGCTTTGCTTACGGAGCGCCGGCGGCAAAGCGGCTAGACTAGAGGCGAACGACGCCGCTCTTACTGGCGGCGATCTCAACAGCGCCGCTCTCACCTAGGTGCGGGCGGCGTCTGGTTTCTTTAGACGTCGCCCGCGCGACACTGTACGGGCGGCCTTGAACCAAGTAGGAAAAATCAATGGCAGACAATCGGACACCTCCCCCGCGCGATAAACGTCCCGGCGGCCCGCAAGAGCCGCGCAACAGCGGCGGCTTTCTGGGGCGCAGTTGGTTTTGGCTGGTGCTGGCCATCATGGTGCTTTTTGGTTCGCGCTTTCTGTTCAGCCCCCGCACCGATACCTCCAATATGATAGGGCTGAACGAAGTGGCGCAGCATATCGAGGCCGGTGAGGTCGATCGCATTGTCGTCCAGGGCGATCTGATCACCGTGGAACTGACCGGCAACAAGGAGCAGCGCAGCCGCAAGGAAAACGATCAAAGCCTGTTGCAGACGCTGCAGGCTCTGGGGGTCAGCCCTGAAAAGCTGGCGACGCTGCAGATCGACGTGGAGAGCGTGCCCAACAACGCCGCCATCTTTAACTGGCTGATCATGCTGCTGCCGATGATCCTGATCTTTGCTTTCTTTGTCTTTATCATGCGTCAGGCGGGCAGCGGGGGACAGAACCGCGCTATGCAGTTTGGCCGCAGCCGGGCGCGCAAACTGGACAACGCCGACCGGCCCACGGTCACCTTTGCCGATGTCGCCGGTGCAGACGAAGCCAAACAAGAACTGCAAGAAGTGGTCGAGTTTCTCAAGGAACCGCAGAAGTTTGCGGCGCTAGGGGCGCGCATCCCCAAGGGCGTGCTGATGGTCGGCGCACCCGGCACGGGCAAAACATTGTTAGCCAAAGCCGTGGCCGGCGAGGCGGGCGTGCCCTTCTTCAGCAGTTCCGGCTCTGAGTTCGTCGAGATGTTCGTCGGCGTCGGCGCCAGCCGCGTGCGCGACCTCTTTGAACAGGCCAAGAAAAACTCGCCCTGCATCATCTTTATCGACGAGATCGACGCCGTGGGCCGTCACCG
>JADLFO010000044.1 GCA_020845455.1 Caldilineaceae bacterium | reverse complement strand
TTGCGCCGCTTGTTGGACATGATGGCAACGGATGCGATTCTCCAAGACCACCAAGCCCAGCACGGCGACCTGCCGCCCTTTGTCAAGCGCCTTCTCGCCTTATGCTGAGTTATGTCCGGATGTCAATCTTTATAATGCTCGATTCTGGGCAGAAAAGGAGGGTTTGACACTCAGAATCTGCTATGGTAGCGTATGAATGCAAGCAGTGGTTTATACTATCGGCTACCCAAAAACTTACTTTTAATCTGGGAGACAAAACTGTCGCTTCTCGTGCGGATGGCCGTCGCTCATGTCGCCGTCTTTTGGAGCCGCCCGCCGGCCGGGTCGCTCTGGCGACGCCGGTCGGAAGGCGCAAAACGACGGCGATTGATCCTGGTCGTATTCCAGCGCCCGTATTCCAGCACCACAGATACCCACCACCGTCCAAGATTGCCGGGAACAAGTCTATTTTTGGAGATAAGTCCCGTGCGCATGATCGGTCACAGAGACGACACCACGCTTTGTACGGATGATGGCGTGTAGGTTTTTTTGACGCGATTGATCCAAATTGGTCCAACAAATCTGAGGAGGCAATAATGCACCGCAAGATAACGCTCATCAGCATGATCATGGTCATAGGGTTACTGCTGGCAGCCTGTGGTGGAGGGGGCGCTGCTACAGATACCGGCAGCGCCGATTCTGCCGGAGATACGGCCGGAGATGCGGCGGCCGAGTCGAGTACACCTGCCGATACGGCTGCAGACACGGCTGCAGATACAGACCTGGTAGAGTTAACGCACTGGTATCACCAATATGGCGAAGAAGGGACACAGCAGGCCGCCGAGCGCTATGCGGTGGAGTGCGGTGAAGCCGTGGGCGCCAAGGTAACCATGGTGTGGGTGCCCGGTGACTATGGCGCAAAGCTCAATGCGGCGTTGCTCACCGCCGAAGCGCCGGATGTGTTTGAGGGGCAACCGACGCTGGACATGGTGCGGTCGGGCCAGATTGCCGCAATGGATGACATCTATGGCGACGCCTTGGACGATTTCACCCCGCAGGACATCGAATCGGTCACGATTGAAGGCAAGAAGTATGCCGTGAAAATGTTGGACGACACGGGCCTGCTCTACTATCGCAAAAGCATGTTAGAGGAAGCCGGCATTGAGCCGCCGACCACGCTGGACGAGTTGGGCGCGGCGATTGACGCCTTGAATGATGGCCGTATCAAGGGCATCTTTATGGGCAACGACGGCGGCATCGGCGTGATGGCGAGCAACATTCTCTGGTCTTCCGGTCACGCATTCCTCGACGGCAATGAGGTGGGGTTCTATAACGAACGCACGGTGCAAGCCTTCGCCAAAGCCCAGGAGTTCATGAACGCCCACAAAGACGGCATTCTGGTGGGCGCTCCCACCGATTGGTGGGATCCGTCTGTGTTTATTGACGGTCTGGCTGCGATGCAATGGGGCGGTCTTTGGGCCATGCCTGCGATTCAAGAGGCGCTCGGCGATGACTTTGGCGTGATCCCCTGGCCTGCGCTGGATGCAGACGGAATGCCGTCGACATTCTGGGGCGGTTGGTCGCAGATGGTGAATTTAAAGGGTCCCAACGCAGCCAAAGCGCTGGAATATGTGAAGTGTCTTTGGATCGATAATAAGGATATCCAAAGAGACTGGAATCTGTCTTATGGGTTCCATGTTCCGCCGCGCAAGAGTGCAGCCGCCGAAGCCGAGGCGCTGCAGAGCGGGCCGGCGGCCGAAGCCGTCCAAATTCTCTATAACTATGGCCATCCGGCGCCACCGCTCTGGACAGGGGCGATGGGAACGATCTATGGCGACGCCATCGACCGCATCCTGCGTGAGGGCGCCGATCCGGAGACGGAGATGGCGGCTGCCGCAGAGGGCGTAAAGGCAGAACTGGAACGGTTGAACCTGCAATAGGTTGCGAGCCACATTTGTCCACTGATCGGCGTGCCCTGCCTGCCGGCCCTATACTCTAGCCGGCAGGCAGGGCAGACCCATCGAGAGCGAGGAGCGAAGAAATGGGGGCGCAAAGCGTCATGTCGGCTCAACCCACCGCTACCCCACGTCGTTCCGGCCATCGGATCGCGCGCACAACGTTGGCTTTTTGGGCCTTTGTCGGCCCAATGATGCTGGGGCTGCTTGTCTTCACGTACATCCCGATTGTGTGGGGTCTCTACCTGAGCTTTTTTGAAGCACGCTCCACAGTAACGCCACAGCAGTTCGTCGGTCTGGCAAACTATGTATACATGATTACCAACCCTGCTTTTATCGAATCGTTGATCACCTTTAGCATTTTTGCGCTCTTTATTGTCCCGACCACATTTGCGCTATCCTTGGGCTTGGCGCTGCTTGTGAACAGCGCGCGCCATGGGCAAGGGTTCTTCCGTTCAGTCTTTTTTATCCCGACTGCCTGTTCTTATGTAGTCGCCTCGCTGGTATGGCGGATGAATCTCTTCAACAGCCTGCCCTACGGGTTTGCCAACATTGTGCTCTACTGGTTTGGGCTTGACCCTATCGTGTGGATCGGGACGACGGACCCACCCTGGTATTGGCTGGTTTTGGTGACCCTGCGGCTGTGGTTACAGGTGGGCTTCTATATGATCCTCTTTTTGGCCGGATTGCAGGAAATTCCGCGCCCTCTGTACGAAGCTGCCAGCGTAGACGGCGCCAGCAGTGGCTGGACGACCTTCCGCTATATCACCTTCCCGTTGTTGCGCAATACCTCTGTTTCCGTGCTGCTGTTGAACCTAATTGCCGCCTTCCAGGCATTCGACGAATTTTATAATGTGCTGACCGGTACGGCGGCGTCAAGCAATATTAACTTGGCGCGCCCCCCCTTGGTCTATCTCTATCAAGTCGCGATCAGCAACCAAGATTATGGTCGTGGTTCGGCGGGCGCGTTTATCTTGGCGGGCATTATTGTGATCATCACGCTGTTCCAAGGTCGCTTCCTCGGCTTTGGCAAGGCGGTCCAATAGTCCAATAGACATAGGGGAGCTACCATGTCTACAACTGCGGCTCAGGCTCGCCAGGAATCGTTTCGCCCTACGACTAAACGCGGCAAACCCTTGGGGCGCTATGTGGGTCCGGCGATCCGCTATCTGGTTTTGAGCGTCCTGGCGCTCCTCTTTTTGATCCCGTTCTATATCATCTTTCGCAATGCGCTGTTGACACAACGCCAGATCACCTCGTTCGACTGGGTATGGATCCCTAATCCACCCCAATGGAGCAACTTCACGGCGCTGTTCAACGAGCCAAGCGCCCCCATGCTGACAGGATTGCGTAACTCGGCGGTCATCGCCGTCGTCCAGACAGCCGGTCAAATGCTGATTGCCTCAATGGCCGGGTATGGACTGGCGCGCATTCCCTACCGGTGGAGCAATCTTGTCTTTTTCATGATGCTGCTCACCCTTATGATCCCCAGCGCGGTCACCTTTGTCCCTACATTTGTCATCGTCGCCGCCTTGGGATGGGTCAACTCCTTTCCGGGTTTAATCATCCCCGGTCTGATTAACACGTTTGCCGCGTTTCTGTTTCGCCAGTTCTATCTTGATTTTCCTAAAGATATTGAGGATGCAGGATGGGTAGATGGGCTTGGGTATTGGGGCATCTACCGCTACCTTCTGCTGCCCAACTCGATTGGTATCCTGGTTTCCCTGGGGGCCATCGCCTTTATTGGCAGTTGGAATTCATTTCTATGGCCGTTGGTGATTGGGCAAACGCCTAACTGGTGGACGGTACAGGTTGTGCTTTCCACGTTCCTAACGGCACAGACTATCAATCTGCCCGCACTCTTTATGGGCGCTGCCTTAGCAATTCTTCCCTTACTGATCCTATTTCTATTTATGCAACAGTTTATTGTGGAAGGTGTGCGCGTTTCGGGTATCAAAGGCTAATCGAAGCTATCAAACAAAACCGCACTCTATAGCCCCATCCGTTCGACCAGCGTGCGCATATCCGGCGCTTCCAGGTCGGGCAGCACGTCGACCGGCAGCGCAAGCCCCGTGCCCGGCAGCAGGCTGGGCCGGTTGACCCAGACCGACGTGAAGCCCTGCGCCTGGGCGGGCACATGGTCATGGTAAAGACTTTGCGCCACATGCAAAATCTGCCCCTTGGGCACAGCCAGCCGCGCCAGCGCCGCCTCGAAATGGCGCAAGTTGGGCTTGTAGCTCCCCACCTGCTGCGCCGTGATCACGGCGTCGAAGGTCACGCCCAGCAGTTTTTCGGAAGCCGCAAAGAGATCGTCGTCGATGTTGGAGAGGATCACCAGCTTGTAACGCCGCTGCAACCGCTGCAGCGCGTCGCTCGAATCACGAAACGGCGGCCAGTACTGTACAGAGTCCGCCAGTGTATCCAGTTCATCGCCTTCGGGTACAAATCCTAACTCGACCGCCAACCCGGCCATCACCCTGCGTAGCACCTCGCGATAGGGGATGTAGGGTCCCGCCTCCAGTTCGGCTTCCAGCTTGGCATATTGCTGCAAAACGGCTGTATCCAACACCATCAACCCATGGCGTTGTAACACCGGCTGGACGGCGCGCAAGATCCCCGTCTCCCAGTCGATCAGCGTGCCGTAACAGTCAAAGGTCAGATGAGTAAATCGCTCAAAATCGATCACAGGCTGTACCCTCTACGCTTTGCGCCCTTTGTGGCTCTGCGGTGATTCTCTTGAGATTTCCAGGAGTGTAGCCAATTTGCCCCTGCCCCGCAAATCGCTTTTACCCTCTTCTCTGTCTCCTCTTCTCTGGCCTTTGCGTGCTTTGCGTCCTTTGCGGTGAATTCTCTGCGGTGAATTCTCCCCTCTGCCCGCGCATATCCCAGAGGGAATTGTTTCCGTCTTGACAATAGAACGTATGTTCTGTACCCTAGAATCACCTCCACCGGCCCCGGCGGGGGCTGTGGCTGCATGTCAACCTGCACAGAAAGAAGGTACCCTATGCCGATCCGGCGTGGCGCGCTCGAAGCGCAAGCCGACCGCATCGAGGCTGTCCTAGCGCAGCATCGCGTGCCTGGGCAGATCGACGGCGGGGTCGTGACCCCGCGCATGGTGCAATATCATCTGCGCACGCCGCTGGGCGTCAAGGTGGGCAAAGTGGCGGCGCTGGCCGAAGAACTGGCGCTGGCGCTCGGCTGCCGCGATGTACGCATCTATCGCCGCGAAGGCAAACTCTTGGTCGAGATCCCACGGCGCACGCCGGCCCCCGTGCGGCTGCTGCCCCTGTGCGAAGGCATGGAGTCGCCCGCCGCGGGCACGGCGCTCTTGGGCGTGGAGGCCAGCGGCGCGCCGCTCTTGCTGCGGCTCCCCTCGCCCGATGTGGTACATGTCTTGATCGCCGGGACGACGGGCAGCGGCAAAACGGCGCTGGCGCGCACGCTGCTCACCTCACTGGCCTATTTTCATGACCCTGACGCTGTGCGTCTGCTGTTGATCGACCCCAAGGGGCGCGGCTTTGGCCCGCTGGCTGCCCTGCCGCATGTCCTGGGCAAGGTGGTAGACACGCCCGAAGCGGGCGCGACGCGGCTGGCCCAGGTGGTACAGGAGATGGAGCGCCGCGACCGCGCCGGGCAGCACAGTCCGCTGCTCGTCGTGGCCGTCGACGAACTGGCCGACCTGCTCCAGACCGGCGGGCGTATACTGGAAGAGTTGATTACCCGCCTGGCGCAGCGTGGCCGCGAGGCGGGTGTGCATCTGGTGGCCTGCACCCAGAAGCCCACGGCGGCGTTGATCGGCGGCGCGATGAAGGCCAATTTCCCGGTGCGGCTGGTGGGTGCAGTCGCCTCGCGCGACGAGGCGCGCTACGCCACCGGTCTGCGCGACAGCGGGGCAGAAAAACTAGGAGGCAAAGGCGATTTTCTGTTGGTAGCCAAGGGCGAAGCCGTGCGTTTCCAGGCGGCCTGGCTGGGGCCGGACGACCTGACGGCAGTGGCGGCGCACAGCCGTGCATGCGGGCAAGAACGGAGATGGGAGTCGAGGGAAGCTAGGAGGAAACAATGAAACGCTATCTTGGCTTGCTGCTGTTGGTCTTTGTCGGCGTGGCGGGCTGGCGCATCGGCGGCAGCCTCAGCCCCGATGCGTTGAGCATGGCCGTGGGTGTCCTCTTTGGCGTCATGGCCGGGATCCCGGCGGCGCTGCTGGTGCTGGCGAGCGGGCGGCGGCGCGACAACGCCGCCGAGCAGGAACGCCGGCGCGCGGGCAATGCCATGTGGGGCCACTACGCGCCGCAGCCGCCGGTGATCGTCGTCGCCGGGCCGCCTGCCCTGCAGCCCACGCCGGACCAGCGCCACGCCGGTTTCGCCGGGTCGGGCCGGCAGCCGGGCGAGCGCAGCGCGCGCAGCTTCAAGGTCGTCGGCGAACGCGAAGAGATGGTCGAGGATTGGTAGATATCTGATGGATTAGCGTGACCGGCGCTCGCGAGCGCCGGTCACGGATTTGCTACTGCACGACCAACCGGTACACGCCCCCTCCGGCCAGGTCGGTGACATACACCTCGCCGGCCTCGTCCTCGCCAAATGAACTGACCATGATCCCAGTTTGCAACATCGGATAGGTCGCCCAGCCATCCCCCTCCGGCACGGTGGCCCACAGCGCGCCACTGCAGTAATCGGCAAAGAGATAGACCCCATTGAGCGCAGGGAACGCGCTGCCCCGATAGACATAGCCGCCGGTCACCGAACAGTGGCCGCTGTGGTCATACTCGGCCACCGGCATCACCAGCCCATCGCTGCTGCAATCGGCGCTCTGGAAGCAGCGCATCCCTTCCATGATCGGCCAGCCGAAGTTGAGGCCGCCGGGGCTGCCTGCGGGGGTGACGTTGATCTCCTCGTATTGGTTCTGCCCTACATCGGCGATCCAGAGATCCCCGGTGGCGCGGTCAAAGCTAAAACGCCACGGGTTACGCAGCCCCAGCGCCCAGGCCTCGTCCACCACGTCGGCCCCATTCCAATCGGCCTCCACCCAGGGGTTGTCGGCGGGGATCATATAGGGGACATCAGGGTTGCCGGTCACATCCAGGCGCAACATCTTGCCCAGGAGCGTGGCCGGGTTCTGCGCGTTGCCAAAACGGTCGTTGGCCCCGCCGCCGTCGCCCATCCCAACCCACAGATAGCCATCCGGCCCAAAAAGAACCATACCGCCGTTGTGGTTGGCCGCGGGCTGGTCGACCTGGAGCGTCACAAACTCGCTGGCCGGGTCGGCTTGGTCCGGCGTCTCTGCCGCCGTATGAAAACGGCTGACCACGGTGTTGCCGTTGCGGTCGGTATAGTTGACCCAGAAATAGCCCGTCTCTGGATAGTTGGGGTCGAAAGCAAGCCCCAGCAGCCCCTGCTCACTGCCTGAACTGCGCACGCGGTCGGTCAGGTCAAGGAAGGCGGGCTGGACGATTTGCCCGTCGGCCACGATGTGGATCAGCCCCGGCTTTTCCACGATAAATAGACGGCCGCTGCCGTCGCCGGCGGGCGTCACAAACAGCGGGCCGCTCAGCCCTTCGGCCACGACTTCCAGCCCCAGGCTCATTTGGTCGGGGTCGAAGTCAGGCGGGGCCGCGCCGGCTGCTTGCGCTTCAGCCTGGGGCGTCACCGTCGGCAGCGCCGCGGGCACAGCAGCTTCTGTGACCCCCGCAGCCTCTGTGATCTCCGGAACCTCTGTGAGCGCCTCAGTCTCGGTGAGCGACTCAGCCTGCGTGAGCGTCGCCGTATCGGCGAGTGCAGGTGTGGCCGTGGGCGCGGCGGCAGCCTCCGCCGCAGGAGTGGCCGTCGCCGCTGAGGGGGGTGTCGAACATGCAGCCAGCAGCCCTATTGCCGTGATCATCCAGGCCACTTGCCGCAGCCGGCTTACCGTCCCTTGGGACCTATCCATGCAGATGCATCCTCTCCGGCTACGATCAGGATGAGCATCATCCTAATCAGGGTTATCATAGCGGCAGTATGCTGCACTTTTGGTCTCAGGTCGGTAAGACGGTTGTCATTCTGCCCACGCCTGGGCGCACAATGTCAGAGTGCCGGCTTCCGGTTTCGAATCCGCATATCTACGACGTACGGGCCTTTTCAAGGTACAGTTCGTTCTCAAGCCTCTCATGTCTCTACATCTCGCGAATCAACGTCACTTGCGCCGGCCGCCTAGCAGCTTCTCCAGGGAGCGGATATCCTCCATTCTCCCGCGCGCGGCTGCTTCAGGCACGGTAGAGAGTGTCTCAAGCCGAAACCGATTCCAGGCGCGAAACAGCAGTAAGTATCCCAGCATATGCGTGCGATTCTCGGTCTGATCGGCCAATAGATGGATGAAATAGGAGAGCGCGGCGATGCCCAGCGTCGTGTCACCGGTGAGCAGAGCCGCCGACGCGCCAAGGATGGCGAACTCATACCCGTGCAGGAGTAAGATCAATCGGTGTTCACGCCGCCAATAGTAGTACGCATAGTCCACTACATGATCGACGTCCGGCAGCACGCCGCCCACAAGGGCTGCTGCGCCGGCCGCAGGCTCTCCGGTTCCCCACCAGCCAACAGCGCCTATCACCGCAGACAGAACGATATGTTTGTGTGGCAGCACAAAGGGATCCGCTATGAAAATATGTGCTCCGGCACAATAGTTTTACGTCAACCCGCACCGGACACAAACCGCAATCGATAGAGCAACGCCGCATGAGGTATTGTACGATAATGAACGCAATCTACATCAACCTGCCTCTAAACAACCCGCAAAGACAGTACTCAACGGCCCGCACTGGAATTCGCTTAGCAATGCTCGTAGCCGGCTCTCGGTTTTGTCAATGTTCACATAGTGGCGAAAGCGAGAAAGCCGCGGCGCATTGGGGATGCGGGGTTGATCCGGATCAAACTCCCAGGGGTGCAGGTAGATGACCGCCGGATATCCGCAGGCGTTTAGATGACGAATAGCCTGGCGTGTAAGCCATAGAGGATACAGCCGGAAATAACCGCCCCCGGCCACCGGCCAGTTCTGGTTGCCTAGCCGTATTGTGCTGACCGGAAGCTCCCACAGCCCGCCATGCACCTGACTCGCAAAGCGATTGGCGTTGCTTATGCCGTATCGATCATGCGCAGCCAGCGGGAAAATGCTCGAATCATACTTCAGATTGTTTTCACAGATAATATCGAGCGCCCACAGCGATTGCTTCGTGATTGAGAAAGCCGGCGCGCGATACCCTGCCGGCTGTAGGCCACATGCGCGCACGATGGCGTCTAGTGACTGTCGCAGGTCAGCGGCAAACTCCGCCGGCGTCTGACGATAGACCAGTTCGTGCCAATAGCCGTGGGTGGCTATCTCGTGGCCCTGCGCGGCGATCTCCCTGACCAATTCGGGATAGCGATCGGCGATCCATCCTAAGATAAAGAAGGTGGCGCGCAGGTCGTGGTCCGCCAACAGGCGCAGAATGCGCTGGGTGTTGGCGACAACCCTGCTGGGATAGCTATCCCAGGCCGAGCGCGCAACGACAGTTTCAAACGCATGAACCTGAAAATGCTCTTCGACATCGATGGTCAAGGCATTGAGGATTGGGGCCATTTGACCCTCAGCGGGCAAGGATCTTTTCCACGGTGTCCATCTCGTTGATATTGAACTCAGGGGCGGGGAGCCGCTCCCGGACGATCTTTGCGGGAATCCCGGCGACGATCACGCCTTCCTGGGTAATGCTGCGCGTCACGACGGCGCCCGCGGCCACGATCACACCGTTCGCGATCTGCGTTCCGGCAGTGATAACGCTGTGCGCCCCTAGCCACACATCATCCCCGATCACAATCGACTCCTCTTGCCGCGCCTGGAATGTCATCGGCCGGCCCTTGATCGTGCTGTGGTTGCCCGAAAAAATACAGACGCCGGGACCCATCAGGAGGTTGTTACCCAGGATGATTTTGGAGTTTTCACCCGCCCAGACGCAACACAAGTGGTTGATATGGGAATTTTTGCCCACATAGACGTTCTGCGCGTTTCGAATGGACGCCGTCGCATGAATCCTGGCATCTCTCTCGGCATGGATAGTGGATCGCCAGGCTACATGCTCATGGATGTAGTAGGCAAAACTATAGAACAAGGCGACAAGAAATTGAGGCGAGAACGTGTGACGAATGATCTCCCAAACATATTTGCCCATCTTGTTCCTCCAGCACGTGTGAGCCGCCGAGGACTACGCCTTGCGGGCAACCACAAAAAGCGAAGGGCCGACAACCACCCGCCCATTGCTCACCTTGTGGACGGCCTCTACCGCACCATAGGCTGCAAGCTTAAGCGCCGTTACCGAGAGACGCCTAAGATTGGCTTTGGCGGACTGACCGGGCTGCCAGGGCGCAGCCGGCATCTCTAGGTACGGTCTGGAGTTCACAAAGGTGACTTCACGATAGTTCAGCCGCCGGAAAAGAAAAGACAAGGTATCAGGATGAAACGTATAGAGCGCGGGGCCGCAAAAGAATTCCTTTTCCCGACCAAGCAGGCGTTGTAGGACCAGACTCAGTTCCAGCGGGATTAGGTTGGGTGTGCGCAGCATCAGAATTCCGTCGTCTGCCAGCACGCGGTCCATCTCCGCAACAAAAGCCGCCGGATCCGCCAGATGATGGATCACCTGGGCGGCAAAGATCGCGTCGAACTTTCTCCCCTGGAACATGGCGCTCGAAAACGGCGCATTGATCAGATCGAGACCGTACTCCCTTCTGGCGACTTCACAGGCGATGGACGAAGGCTCGACGCCGGTCACGTCCCACCCCCCTGCGCGGCATACCGACAGAAACGTACCTATCCCACAGCCGATGTCCAGGACGGACCCTCCCCAGGGTTTCTGACGGCGCAAAAGCGCAAAGGCGTCTCGAAACACCGGCTCACGATTTTTCCGTTTCTCGATCTCTTCATCTGTCCAAAACTCTTTCTGCCAATACTCATCCAATTCCGCGGCAGATTCGCGTCGCTCCCGAAACGCCACTTTGCACGCCGAACATTTGACATAGTAGCCCCTGCGGAGATACCGGTTGTCGGCAGCGCCACAGATCGGGCAGCGCGTGATGTCGAGTTGGGTATTGATCAGGGCTGAATCCAAAGCGGCTACCTCCTTCCAAGAACCAGTTCATATACTTGCGTAGTTCGCTCCACCAGACGGTCGAACGTGAACATCTCCTCATACCGGGCGCGTCCGGCTGCACCCATCCTGACGCGCAGCTCGGGGCTGGTGATCAGCATGCACAGGCATTCGCGCAAACGGGCTGCATCCCCCCGTGGAATCACAAAGCCGGTGACCCCATCCATCACGGACTCTTGAACCCCGCCCACATCGGAGGCAACCACCGGCAAACCGGCGCGCATAGCCTCGAGGATGGAGCGGGGGAAGCCCTCCCACTTGCTGGTGAGCAGAAATAGCTGCGCTGCGGCGAGCCGTTCGGGAACGTCGCGGCGAGAACCGAGAAAGGTCACGCGCGCGCTGAGGCCCAAACTTTGGGTCAGCGCCTCAAGCTGCCCGCGAAGGGGACCGTCGCCGATAAACTCAAGCTGCCAGTCCAGGTCCTGCAGGCCGGCCAGAGCGTGCAGCAGGGCCGGCTGGTCTTTCCAGTGCGAGAGTCTAGCGACCATCACTAGCTGCGCGGGCGAATTGCCCGGTCTGGCGCGCAGTGTTGCGTCGACATCGGGCATCGCGTTGTGAATGGTCACCAGCCGCTCGCGCGAGGCCACATGCACGCGAACGGCAGCCTTGCGATCCGACTCGCAAACCGTGATGATGCGCGCTGCCCACGCCGCGGTTGTCCGTTCGACAACCCAGAATGCGAACGCCTGGAGAGGCGGGCGGCCCTCGGTGAACCCCCAACCGTGCGCAGTGAACAGGGTGGGGATGCCAAGCGTCTTGCCGGCGATGCGGCCGATGAACCCAGCCTTGGTGGAATGGGTGGATATGATATCGGGCTGGATTTTGCGCAACGTCTTGCGTAGTTCCGCGAAACAGCGGACGTCATAGAGCAGCCCAACCTCGCGGGCAAGATGCTGTAGCGGAAAATAGGGAACGCCACGTGCGTCCAGGTCGTCGGCAAGTACGCCGTTAGCGCCTGCGAGTACTACAGCGTCGTGACCGGCTGCCCGGAGCGCCGTCGACAAATCCCGAACGTGGATCTGGGCGCCACCGATGTCATCCGACCGGGTGATGATGAAGGCGATTTTCACATCGGGTCTCCTCGCCGCCGATCCGCATCTGTCTTGGATAGGCCCAGTCCAAAGAGTAACCTCTGCCGCCAACGGTTCGAACTAAAGCGACGCCCATATGGCTTCTTTTACCTTGCAGAGGGTTTCTTCAAGCGTCTGTTCAGTGTCGATCTCATAGACGTTTCTCGCCCCGGGCATCTGCCATTCCTGGCTCCGGCGGTGACGGGCCGCGAGGTAGACTTCCTTGTCCTGCTGGTTGCGTTCACGATTTCGCTGTAGGGCAGTCTCAAGGGATACCCTAAGCCGTAATACGATATCAGGAGGCGGAATCTGTCTGTATAGTTGTTGCTCAAGCCGAGCCAAGCGGTTATACATCGCCGCAACGGATCCGGTTTTGAGCGGCTCTTCGACTAAGCAAGGGCTGTCCATGGCCCCGGTGATCCTGGAGGGATACCGATCACAGACAATGATCTCCCCCTCGGCAGCCCGGCGTCGATTCTTCAGGATAAGCTGCCGCCGGTCCCAGGCCAGCACGACCGCGCGCAAAGCGTAGGGTAAAGAAGACAGGCCCTTGAAGGTAGGCTGGGCCAAATGCGAATCGCTTGAAAAGGTTTTCTGGCCTTTGAGATGATCCCTGCGTTGGGAGGACGTGAGTCTGCGCATAACGGCCAGCGCCATATTTACAGGAGCCGTCACCCACGACGAAGGCGGCTTGCCGGTGTGGATCACGTTGACCGTGAACGTATCGCCCAACCAGCGCCCCGTTTCTGCGACTAGCGTGGATTTGCCGGTTGCATCCGCGCCGACAAATGCAATGACGGCCCCCCCAGCCGGCAACACCTTATTCTGCCGTTTTGTCCCCAGACGCCGGCGCGCTTCAGCCCACAGCAACTGACCATAGGCCAGCAGCCGCGCGAAGAAGGTATATTTGGCATAGACCTTTAGACGTCGCCGGACTTGTCGGGCCAGTCTCATTCTCGTAAGCAGCGGGCTATCACCGGCGAGGGTTTCAACGCACGCCACGAACAGCCGTTCATCTATCACCGGGCAGTAGTCTTGCAATAACGACAACGCCTCCGACAGATCACCGCCTGCCTGTAACCAGCGGGTTTCAATTCTTACGCTCTCCGATTTTCGCCTCAGAGAGACCAGGTCGGACAACGAACCATACTTAATAAACATTCTCAGCGTAAACAAAACGAGTTCAGCAGGTTTGGATGTCACCGGGATCCGACCGGAGTAAACCACGTTCTCCAGCAGCATCTCCTCAAAAGGAAACAGGTGACTTTTCACATAGCTTTCACCGGTCAGCACCCGGCTAAAGAGATGGACATGAATCAGGTGTTTCGTGTGTGGGTCAAAACCGTAATAGTGGCGTACACTCGGTGGATTGGCCCCCCACCTGGCTACTGCGGCCTTAAAACCAAGCTGAGAGAGAATCGCGAGCGCTTGCGGCAAGGATTTTCGGTCGACCAATAGATCGAGATCGGTCATTCCCGCTGTGGCCTGCGCCAGATCAATATTGCTTTTCCAATGGCAATAGCTGATCCCTTCCCGATTGAAAGCGTCGATCAGACAATCGGTTAACGTTGCGGACGCGGTGATTTCTCGGTGCATGGAAAACACTCTCTGAATATGTAGGTCGTCCCACCTATACGAAGACCTTCTCGGCGGAAACTTGCAGGCCGGCCTGTACAAGCTTCGCAACGCCGGCCGGCAAGGAATCATGGCTGGAGCCTGGGGTCATGACCGTTTTTTGCACGCCATCTACCATAACTACACTTGGTTCAATGGCCGGATTCTGCACGAGTTCATCAAATACGTTCATGGCCTGCCTAACGAAATGCGCAGCATCGGCCAATGACTGGTTGGGCACACGAGGGTGTCCCCGCGCCAGGATCCGGTCGACCAGAACCGCTTCATCTTGCCGGAGATAGACCACGACCTGGGGCAAGGGAACTAGGCCGGCAAAGGTGGATAAATCGTGGCGATTGGCCTCGCCCGCAAGGTGAACAAACAGGCTATGCGCCACATGCAAGGTTCCCTCATCCACGAGGTACAGTTGCCGTTCATCGCCATGACGGCGAACCGTTTCGAAAATCCCAATTCTCTTCAAGATATTCTTCGCCAGACAAAGCCTGTCAAACCAAGGAACGGCGTCCGGCAGCCGCAGAATAATCCGGAGTATAAATCGATAGAACGCCAGATTGCTGCGCCATGCTGCCAGGGAGGCAAAGAGCGAAATGAGATTGATCAAAACGGCTCGAACCAGATGATTTTTGATCCCATTCAGCCGGCTTCGCTTCAGCACAAAATCAGCGCCCACAATCGCACTAATGCCATCTCTCTCACAGCAATAGAGAATGTGCTTGATCAACGTCGTTTTTCCCGCCCCGGTACTGCCGATAAACTCAACGATCATCTTAAAGGACCTTCTGCGGAGCATAGGCTGGGGTCTGAGGTTCGGGCATGATCGTATCTCTGGCAAGCGTACGCTGAGCATGCCAAACAGCGGCCAAACTGCCCATCAGCCGAACCAGTTCGGCAATGATCGCCGCCATCGCAGCCCCTTGCAACCCAGCAGACGGAACAAGCAAGTAACAGGCCAGCGCAACGACGCCGGTCGTGAGAAGATGCAATGGCAGCTGGATCCGAAGGTATCTGGCCGATGTGACCGCGAAAAGCAGCATCGTGGATATGTAATCAAGCCCTGCGTCTACCATGACCAGCGCAAACAGTCCTGGCAGGGCATACTCTGGCCCATACAGCAACGTCAGAATTGGCCGTCCGGCCACCAGCGCGATCAGGACCCCCGCTCCCCCCAGTAAAGCGCCAGTCGCCACCAACCGAAGCGTGAGCTTGCGAAATGCCCTAGCGTTGTTTGCGGCATAGTACTTGGCTAAGCGAGGGCTGGCCGAACGCCCCAACGCCTGCACAACCGTGGGGGCTGCCTTTTGCAAGGCGGTGATTGCCGCAAAGATGCCTAGTTGATGTACGCCCAGATGCCCCTCGATAAAATAGCGAGGGATGTTGGCATTGAATGAGATCAACATGGTGACAAAACCGAGGGGCAGCGTAAGCCAGGCCAACCGCGCCAAGCTGCCCGCATTCCAGCGTGGGCGCGGGAAATCTTTGGAAATGAAACGGTGGGTTGATGTCGAGGATTGGCTCAGGCTCAAGGTTGCATTCCGAACATCGTACCCCAGCATAATCAGCGCGCGCGCCATTGCCAGACCGACGACGCCCCAGAACACACTGCCAGTCAGATAAAAGCCTAGGCCAAGCCCAAGCAGAGACAACGGCCCTTTGATCATCATGGACTTGGCGATCCGGTCCAAGCGTTCCTGCTGCATAAAAAGACCATACATGGCGTCGCTGATCGCTTCAATCGCTTTCGACGCCGCGGTTGCCAGAATGACCAGGGCCAATTCCATTTCGTAACTTGAGACAATGACAATGCCTGTCACAGCCAACAAGGCCAGGGCTGTGGTGCTTAGGCGCATCGCGAAATAGTCGCCAAAAGTGAAGTCTTGTTTGATATCAGTGGCCTGAACATCGCGCAGGCGCAACGTCGCAAACATAAAGATCGGCGCAGTCATCGCCAGCCCCAGGGCAAATTGGCCGACATGCTCAGGCGAGCCAAGCTGGGCCAGCACAATGGTCATTGCCCACCAGGCGGCGGCATTCACCGCGTTACCGACGAAGGTCCATGTGAAGTTGGCGCGTAAGGTCAAGCCGGAAGACCGGTCGCGGGCGGATGGATTCAAGCTCGCCTCCTAAAGCTTGTCATGGGCTGGCGCGTCTCGGTGGAAAGCCACATTCGGTTCTTATCTCTCTGGAGTCAAAACCTGCTCTCCCACTTTCTCAGGTTGGCGTAACTTGGGCGCGATGCGCCAAGTCTCCTCAGGGTTGCTCGACAACAAAGGCCATCCTCGACTCAGTACAAATCTCAGCCAAATCCCCGTCCCTTGAGAGGTGAGCACTGCAACCAACACCAAGGTCGTATAGAAAGCCGCGTTGATAATCCCGGCGTCATAGGCCACACTTGCCAGCACAATCCCTGGGCCGCCACGGGCGTTCGTAGTGATGGCGATGTTGACGATGTCCAATCCTCGAAACCCCGCCAGTTTCGCTGCGAACCCCACAGACAACAGGGAGAGAAGAGATGAGCCGGCAAGAAAGATCAGAAGCATGCTCAAGGAAAATTCGGCCCCGAAGACTAGTCTGTAACCAACGAGGGCGAAATAAATCGGGATAAACGTCGACGTTGCGAATTGCTCAATCGCTTCAAACACCTTGGAAAACCGCTCCCTATCCGTGCCGCCCATGCCGCCCACGACACCGAAGCCGGCCAAGAAGGCGGCGAAGACCAAGTTCACCTCCAACAGAGCAGCGACGACTGTGTAGAAAAACAACACCAAGATGATATAGCCCAAAGGGGAGGACTTGCGGAAGATATTCCACCGGGAAGCGTTTGCCTTCATTAAGAGGTGCGGCGTCAAGAAAAGCGCGAGGGCGATATAGACGATCGTAGCCCCAACATGCGAGGAAATCTTGCCTACAACGTGCTGTTGCGCGAGCGTCGCGGTATCGGCTATGGCAGTTGCTATCGCCAATACCCCCCACAGAACAATATCCTCCAGTACCGCCGCCCCTAGAATTAGACTGGCAAAGCGAGTGTGCAATATCTTCAGATCGTAAAAGATACGGGAAATGATCGGGATGGAGGTCACAGCCACCGCGATCGAGAGGATCAAGAGCGCAGACGTTTTTTGTCCTGCCGATCCTACAAGAGGCTCTATAGGCACGACGGAGAGCAGCCCCAGAAATAACACCAAAAAGAACGGCAAAGGCGTGCCGATGCCAAGAATCCAAGCAGTTTCTCGCCGGTTTTCTTGCGCCAATACCCGGCGCACCTGGCTTCCAGAAATGAACATCAAAAGGATCAGCCCAAACCAATAGATAAATCCCAGAATCACGCCGGCTTTATTACCTTCGATCGCAGTCCCGAAAAGGTCGGTGGAAACCGAGGGCGCGATCTGACCCAAGACGTAAGGGCCTAAGAGGATGCCTGCCAGAATCTCGCCAACCAGACGAGGTTGCTGGAAACGGACAAACACATAACCGATGAAATGCGCGCTGCCCAAAAACACGCTGAGCGCCAGCAAGATAGTGCCGATTTCGCTGTTAGACATGTGAGCCTCCTCGTGTGATGTTATTGCCTGGGACCGATATTGCCTATATCCAAGAGGTCGCCGCGTCTAGGCATAAAACAGCGGTTTGCCGCTTCTCATTTCTGCCATCAGCACTTCCTGAACCAGGTCGCGCATAAACCAGTCGGGCAAGCGTCTATCAGCCCGCAGAGACTCGCGGACTTCGGTACCGGAAATCATCATCAGGGGTTGGCCCCGATCTACTTCATAAGCGCCGGTTTGAGGGTTATATCCAACTGCCTCAAAGAAGACCGGCTTGACCCCAATATCGCCCAGAGACTCAAAGAGTTCCCGGTTCGCGTGGCGTGGATAGAAGTTGTTCACACCGGTATGGTCGCGGCCGACGATGAAATGGCTGCATCCCATGTTCTTGCGGCAGAGGGCCGTAAAGACCGCCTCGCGTGGGCCGGCATAGCGCGAATAGGTGAAAAAGCTCCCCAGGACAACTTTGCCCTTTGGGTAGCAACCAAACTCCAACATCGCCTGATAGCTGAGCAAAATTGCTTCGGGCAGGAAGTCGCCCGGCTTTTTTGGCCCGATGACCGGATTGATGTAGATACCGTCGGCCCCGGTTTGCTCCAATGCCTGGAGTTGGAGCGTTTCGTGTCCGCGGTGTACCGGGTTACGGCTGTGGAACCCAACGACTTGTGACCAGCCCAAGCGCGTGAATATAAAGCGGGTCTGCCACGGCGTAAGTAGATAATGCCGGTGAGGGGATGCCAGCGGTTGAACAAGCTTCACGCTTCCGGCTAGGAAGCAGTTGTTCCGCTCCATGAGTCTGGCGACGCTAGGATGGCTGCGGCTGGTTGTACCAAACATGCGCGCGGCAAGACTATCGAGATCGTACTGGTAGATCTCGGACAGGTCCAGCAAGGCGTGGACAGTTCCCTGTGCATCGGTCAAGGCGATACGATCTCCGATTCCAAAGCCTGAGCGTTCCTCTGCTCCCACTTGCAGGAGGATCGGCAGAGTCCAAACCTCACCGCTGGGGAGGCGATACGTTTCCAGAACCGATTCCAACATTGCGCGATCCATGAAGCCGGTAAGTGGAGAGTAGGTGCCATACGCGAACTGCTCACAGTCCATGAGTTCCCGCTCGGACACGGCAAGCCGCGGCAGGCGTTCGAGATCTTCCAGGTCCGCAGGCTCCGCCTCGCGGTGAACCAACCGTCCTCCATGCGGCTCAATCAGCACAGAGACGGCATTGAGCGCAAAGAACTGGTTGTCGTTCTCAAGCTCGTTGCGTCTGAAGGCATGAATGACCTTATTGACCATCGATGCGCAGCGGATGGGATATTGGCCGATAGCAGTCTCTGCGGCGAGAACAAGACCGTCGGCGCCATCGGCCAACGTGTTATAGATGTCATTGATCTCGGCGCGTGTGGGCGTCGGCATCGAGACCATAGATTCAAGAAGATTCGTGGCGACATAGACGCGGCACGCCGCGTTCTTTGCGCGCTTGATGATATTCTTCTGCGTCTGCGGAAGCCTTTCGAGCGGAACCTGTCTTGACAGATCGCCGCGGTCGATCAAGATCGCATCCGAACTGGCGACGATCTCTTCCAGATTCTCCAGACCGCTGTGCGATTCAATCTTGGACATGACGAACGCCTCCTCGCCGACGATTGCGCGCAACTGCTTCACATCGTCGCCTCGGCTGGCGAAGGAAAGGGCAAAGTGGGTGACACCCATTTCATGCCCCAACCTTAAGGCGGTCCGGTCCTTGTCCGTCAGCGGGGGCAGGGGAATATCACGCTCCACAGTAACAGCCTTGTTCTGCCCCACAAGCCCCCCTTGCAGCACACGCATCGAGACGGCTTGGTTGTCTTTGGCAATGACTTGCACCAGAGCCGAATGAAAGTCGATGCTAATGAAGTCGCCGACTTCCAAGAGGGCCGCGATCCCTGAAGGATACAGGTTAAAATTCCTGTCATCACCAGGCACGCGCCGGTAATGGACGCGAACGATTGTGTTGTCGCGCAGAGTGATGCTGCGGTCGACAAACTCGCCTGTGCGAATCTGCGCCCCTTCTGTATCCAAGCAGATGGGAACGTCGGTTGCGCTCCGGATCGTCTGGATCACCTGTGGCACATCCGACAACTTCGTGTGGGAAAGATTGATGCGAAACAAGGTCGCGCCGCTCTGTTCCAGGCGTTGGATCGTGTGCCGGTCAAGCGATGCCGGGCCTAAGGTACACAGAATTTCCGGCATCTTCGGGCCGGACTCCGGCCTCACGATAAATAGAAGCGATTGTGACTGTAGCTGGTGGGTGTACATAGTTCCCCCTCGAGGTATCCGCTATGCCGGGTCATCGAGAACCCGGCGCCCCCACATGTTCGATGAGCGAATCGGATGAGCTGTCGATAAGCAGTTCTTCACTATATCCCCGGCTCCGGATGGCTTGGGCAATTTCCGCAGGGATCTCATAGCCATGTCGCTGCATTTCATCACGAATTTCCGGAATGATTCGGGCCAGATCAGCCGGATCGAACCGCTGCCATTTCAGTTGCCGATCCGGTTTGACCCACTCTTTCGCAGCGACCGCCATCTCCTTGGTCATCTCTAGCCCGGCGTGTACGCAGATGCGCTCCAGATCGGCGATGGGATCGACAACAAATTCCTCATATTTCAGTCTCAAAACTCGTCCCCTCTCGAACTGCGCGAGAGCCGCCTCGGCCTTTCTTGAACAGACTGACCACTGCCGCGCCATGACCACCAACCGATCCAGGGTCTTTAAGTCTTGCTCTATGCCTTTATAGCGCGGCCCCCAGACTGTCAGATACTTCCGCCGCAGGACTCGTTTGCTAAAGTGGCCCCAGATCAAACGCCCTAGGTAGTAGTGCAACTGAGTGGGAGGGGTGGACTGCAGACGCCGCCGGACTCCTTTCATGCTGAGTGTCTGCTGCCATTTCAATTCGACGGAACTGACAAAGGAAAATGGGTTCCGAACGATGAAAAGATAGGTCGCCTCCGGGAAAATGGCACGGACATACGGAATCTTCAGGATATTGACAGGCGTCTTTTCCATGACCGTACAATTCCCATGCTGCCTCTGATATTTCAGAAACTGCCTCCGAACGTACCGCTTCACCTTGCCGGTTGCGTCAGATTCGTCGAATTCATCATGATGTCGTCCAGGGTCCGCATAGAGCCATAGCGTGCGGGGTTCATACCACGGAACAAGCTCCGGATGCTCGCACAGCACGTTCTGCACAATCGTCGTACCGGAGCGAGTGTTGCCGAGGAGGATAATGGGTGGCTTAAGTTCGTCCGACATACAAAAACCCTTCCTTCATGCATGTATTGCAGCTTGCGCCCGGAATCTTTCAGAAGAAGCGCAGGCCTTAATTGACCAGCGGCAGAAAAACCATCGCGCCTTCGGAGCCAGGAATAGCGCCGCGGTAGTTTACGCCTTGCACTCCAGGCCAACTCAGCCCGTCATAGGACGCGCCCAACGTAAATATCTGAGGGTTAGTGGGCCGATATCGCGCCCGAATCGCCGCCGGATCGAGGCCGGCATCATCCGGCGTGGAAAGATCAAAGCCGGGGTCCACCTCCAAACCACGACGCTCCCAATCCGTGCGCGAACCGGCCCGAAACTCCTGGAGAGAACCATAGCGACCGCCGTCTCCAAAGTCGATAAAGAGCGGCAGGCTTTCCGCCGTCCCGCGATAGAAGACATTGCCGTCATATTGGGATCCGGCGGATGCTCGGTCGTTGCGGAAAATGACCCGCTCATCAATCGTGTAGAAGATGTTGTTCAGCACATACTTTTCAGGATTACCGGTGACCTCGTCCGGCCCAACTGAACTCCATCGATGTCCGGCATCCTGTCTGGTGACAATCGTATTGTTGTAGAGTTTCCACCAGGAGGCTTTGTCGCCATCGTCGTGGCCTGGAAACGGGCTGCCAATGGCCCAAACCGGCCAATTGTCCTCGCGATAGTTGCCAGGGCGGCCCCCTCGCTGATACGCAGAGTTGTCGATGATGTTGTGGTGAATATAAACATGCCCAGGGGGCGCATCCGAACTCAAGTTGGCTATGCCCCCCATCCCATGCCAGATCAGGTTGTACCCGACCTCCACGTTGCCGATACCTTTGGACAGATTGATGGCATCATCCCGCACCTCTTTGAACCGGTTGTTCATGATGCGCGTATTCATAGACCCCTGCTCCACATCAAGCGCATCAAAAGTATTTCGAAATAGGTTGTGATGAACATTGAAGTTGAGCATCGCACCGCTGATCGCCGTGGACTGGAACTCCGGATATGCCTCCACAACATCTCCGTTTCTGTTTTTTACATCCGTCCAATAGATATAGTCCGGCACCCCGTTATTGAACTCGCTGTAGGAAATCTCCCAGTCACGGATTTCCTCACGGAGGATGATGCCCTGGCTGCCAAAGTTGAGGCGACAATTGCTCAACACAAGATGATGGCTGCCGTTCCGTACATCCAAAATGGCGCGCGCATGCGCAAAATCGAGGTCTTGAATTCGTAGGTGACTAGCGCCGTTCAATCGAAAGATATAGGTCGAGAAAGAGACGGCGATCCGATTGTGATTGGGGTCGATATCGCTTGGGGTAGGCGCAATAGGGTTGCCCGCGGCATCGGTCAAATCGTTCGGATTATAGACAAGCCGGATGTAGACATGACCGTCATCACGCAACTGCACCCCAGGCCCCACATAGACCGGCTCCAACCGATTGAGCGGACCATAATTTGTAGATTCTAGATTGGCGGCAGTTTCATATTCCACCAACTGGACATCGTCGTCGATCAGCCAGGCCCGCACGAAGTCGTATTCACCCCCAAAAACTCGCCGGCTGCGATAGAGATTCAGGTCACGATCGACCAGCACCCATTCCGCGTTGGGTGCAGCCCGGAAGAAGGACACCCCGCCATCGATCACAGCTCGCTCCCCAGGGTATGACTGAATCGTGATCGGGGCCGCTGCCGTACCGGCTGCGTCGACCACGATTTCATTTTCGTAATAGGTCCCTCCCCTTAAGTTGAGTACATCGCCGGGCGCCACCTGCCGCAAAGCATGCGCTACCGTCCGCCACGGGCTATCCAGAGAGCCGCTATTCTGATCACTGCCATCCGGCGAAATGTAGTAGCCCGCAGACAACCCTGCGCGCATTGTGATCTGCGTGTCGAGCGCCTCTTGCTCCAGAACGATGAGGAATAGAAGGATGAACGCTATCCGGACCATTTTGTCACACCTAGGATCCGCGATTGAAGGGTAGGGATTGGCGACCTCGCTCAGCTCCGTGTCCGGCCCTTAACATTCTGAAAGCCATTGCCTCCTGTAAAGCCAATACCAACCACAATTCCCGAAAATGAAAGACTTGATGGGTGAGTGATTCGACCAGGGCGGCGACCATAGCCCCCAGAAAAATGAAACCCGCGAGTCCGGCGCGGTCTGGATGCTTGTGATACATCCAGATCAGGCTGGCCGATCTGCCCAATGCGACTCCGGCAAGCAGAACCAGCCCGAGCACACCCAGGAGGCCACGCTCCACCAAGAAGGCCATGAAATCGCTGTGCAACTGGTTGCCGTGTCCGTCCACTTCTCTGAAGTTTTCTGGGCCTACGCCCCATAGGAATGCGCCATGATAGAGAAATACATCGAACCCCCGCTGCCAAAGGTCAAATCGTCCCCCCGACGAGCGCTCCGCACGCCCAAGAAAAATGCGCTCGAAGTGGACCTGATAGCGCGCGTTGTGGCTCGTCACATAGTAGAGAAGCCCGACCAACAGCGCGGATATGACGACGAGTTGCAACCCGGCGACCACCACACGCCCCATATGCCCATTCAAAGCCAGCGCCGCCATGGCAACCGCGACGCCGGTAACCAACGCAAGCGCCGCACCCATCGACCCCGTAACCAGCATCGAGGGCAGTAATAACATCCCCAAAGTGACAGCCGCTCTGGGGGACGGGCTTACCAGCATCAACGGCACAAATCCGAGCAACTGAAAGAGCGCGGCCGAGTTGGCGTTCACAAAGAGACCAGAGGGGCGGTAGATCTCGAACTCCTTCACGCTCCCTGCAAGACTAGCCGTGAATCGCCAAAACCCTGGCGACAAAAATTGCGCGATGATGATGACCCCATGCATGAATACTGCTCCGCACCATACGACGAGCAGGCGGCGGCGGTCACGCGCATTCAAGGCGCACATCACGGCGGCTATCGTGAAAAACCAGACGAATACATAAACCTCTTTCAGGATCACAATAAAGCTGTTCATCGGAGCAAGGGCGACAAAGATGCTGATAAAGCTTGCCAGCAAAATCAACCACATGGCCACTAGATAGCCCAGACTCACGGATTGGATCCCATGGCCGAAGAGCAACCACACAGTCGGCAGCGCCAGGAGAATCCAAACATCCACAGGCGTTGTGTTGAGCGGCAGCTTGATAAAATCCATTGGCAACAGGATCACGACGCCCATCAGCCAGATCACCTTGAAATACTGAAAGAGTGATGATGGGCCTGCGCTCAAACGATAGAGCGGGCCTGGAAGTGATCGATGGCTGTTTCTGTGGTCGCGTAGCGCCCGTGTCACGAGCACCGCCTCCTTGTCACAACGCGGCCGTTCACGCCGGTTGATGTTTGCGCCGGGCGGGGCATCCCGCCCGGCCGGCGCCTAGGGTGTCACACAGGGCGCACTTCCCGAATCCGTGAAAGTCATACCGGCCACTGGAATGAACTCCCAGTCATAGCTGGTTGGGTTCAGAGTCAGTTTCAGCACACCGTACGTCGTATTGTTTCGAACCTCACTGTTTGGTGGGTTCTCGCTGAAGGAACTCAGACTTCGACCGCCGGTTCCCACCACAAATTCCCGGATGCCGCGCCCAGGCTCCGCCACTCCGTCCGGGTTTTGCGCGGCAAAACGTTCATAGAAGTGATAGTGCCCGTTCAGAACAATATCGACACCCGCGTTATAGAGTGGTATCCAGAAGTCGCGCAGATCGAGGTCGCCGCCTTTCGAGCTGAACACCGGCTCATGAAAGATCGCCAGGCTGCATGTCGTTGGGCGGGCAGCCAGATCGGCTTGCAGCCACTGCCCTTGAGGCGAGGCCGGGTCACATCCACCGATTTGTGAACAATTGCTGTTCAGCACGATGATGTGCCAGCTGCCGACGTCATAGCTGTAGTACCCCGCATTAGGGGCGCCCGCGGCCGCACCGAAGTAGGTGAAATAACCGGTTGCTCCCGGCTGAGCATACTCAGCATCGCCCACGGCGGGGCGGGTGCGTGAGCTATGCCTTCCCCAGCTAGGCCCATAACAGTCATTAAACGCAGTCGCCGTATCAGCCGGGTAGGCATTGTCCCCCGCCGTGAAAACGGAGCCGGGGATGCCGTCCAACAGGAGAGCCGTCGCTTCATCCGCCGTGCCCGTGCAATCCGCAATGTCACCCGCCCCGACAAAAACGGCCGCTCCGGAAACAGGCGTATTCGTGCTGGTCGGCGTGCTGGTCGGCGTCGAGGCAGCCGGCGTCGATGTTGGGCCGGTAACAAACTCCACGACCAGTTGCGGCGGCGCGCTACCTTCACGCGAACTGAAGGCGACGCCCTTCGTACTATCCGGCAAGAAGACCAGATCATAGGTCCCGTCGCCGGCGATCAGGCTGGTGACGTCGTACTCAACCCAGACATTCGAGGGGATTGAATCGACATTAGCAATTACACCGCTTGTCGGCGCCGGTCGATTGCTCCATGTAATTCCGGTTTCGCTCCAACTGTTGCCGGTGCGATAGAGGGATGGGCCGTTCGATGAACCGTTAGTCGCAAATAGACGCAGGGTGGCTCGCTGCACCGTACCCGTTACACCCGACACGACAAAACGGAGATAACTCTCTTCGTTGGGGCTGTCTACATTGAGCCTGGTCTTCGTACCGTAATTGGTGTTCGGCGCATCCTGCCGCACCTCCGCATCGGCCGCCGCCACCAGAGTCAGCGTACTGAACGGGGGCGGGTTCGTGGGGGTGGGCGTCACCGTCGGCGTGTCTGTCGGCAACGGCGTATCGGTTGACGTAGGCGTGTCTGTCGGTGTGGACGAAGGCCCCGCCGTTGGCGTGGGCGTATCGGTTGGCGTGGGTGTGGCGGTCGGTGTGGCGCCCGCGGGCTGGCCCAAAGCGAATTCGTACACCTTGCCGTCATTTTCGTTTGGGTTCGAATCGTTATCGACCCCACGCGCGACGATGTAGATGCTCATCTCGCCTGGGTTCCGGCTGTTCGGACCAACCGCCAGCCCCGCCGGTTTGCGGGCATTGGCTGCCGAAATACTGAGAGTTTGCACCAGGACGCCCTCGGTCGTTAGCTCGAACAAGGTGCTCGCAGGCTTGCCAACCGCATAGAGATGGCCGTTGCTGGGGTTGTAGGCAATGCCCTCAGGATCGTCTAGCCCCAGGCTCAGCGTATCAAAGTGCGTAACCTGGTCGTCGCCCGTAGGCGGTACGCCGTCGAAGCGGCCGTTCGCGCCGGGAGCGACGCGATAGATCTCGCGGTTCACGCCATCAGCGATAAAGAGCGCCCCTAGGTCGCCGGCATACTCCACGCCCTCCGGGTCCTTGGAATTGAACGGGCTTGTATTGAAAGAGGTGATGACATCATTGCCGTTGCCGTAGATGCCATCTGCGCCGGGATCCACCTCATAGACCGATCGAGTTCCCGTGTCGTCGCTGGCGAACAGGCGCCCGTTGGCCGGGTTCAAGGCGAGACCCACCGGCTCATCGGAGAACGGCAGCGTGGCCCATGTGCTGACAACCGCGCCTGCCGGCGTGATGTGCCACATGTTAGCGCCGGCGTACAATGCCATTTCGTCGACCTCGCCGTCGCCGGCCAACAGGGTGTTGGAGGCCGGTATGTAGGCAATCCCCGACGGGTCCGGGCTGGGCGGCGACCATTGCGAGGTATCCACCGTCTGTATAAAGGTGAGGGTGATGGCGGCGGCTTGGGCTTGCGGTTGCGCCGTCTCGACCAACGAAAGTTCCACAACCTGCCCGTACTGAGGGCTTTGCTCCATGGAGTCGCTTGAAGTTCCTGGCGATGTACCAGCGGCGAGCAGGGGCAGATAGACATCCCAGCCAAGCGATGGAGTCTGGGGCGCAGTTGGACGCAGCGCGCGCCCATAGTCTGCGAAGTAGAGATGCCCTTGCTGGGGGTCATCGGTCAGATCGGAACTGGGCGCAAACGCCAGCCCGCCCACCCCGCCGAACGCAAATTCGGCCAGGCTGCGCATGGCAACCACTTCACCGTTCAGCGTCACCTCATACAGGGTCTGTGTCCCCCAGGCTACCATGTGCAGATGCCCGCTCGCCGGCTCGTAGGCCATGCCCTGAACTTGGGGGAAGGCGGGGAGGGCCAGCGCCGTCACGGCTGCGCCCGCCAACCCGCCGTCGCCTGCAGGTTCAATGCGCAGCAAGCGCGGCCCTACTCCATCCAGCAGATACAGGTGACCCTGCGCTATATCAAACGCCATCCCCACCGCCTGCTGTACACCCCAGGCGGCGGCAGGATAGCGCATTAATGAACCCGGGTCGAGGGCGCCGTCGGTGCGCTCGCCGACGCTGAGCAGTTCGTTTCGGCTTGCGTCCCAGAGCAGCAGCCGACGCCAGCGGCTGTCATAGGTCAGGTTGAGCGAGTGCGTAGGGGGAACGGCGAGCGTGACCGACCCCAGACGCTGGCCGTAGGCCGTCAGCGTGCTGATCGTCGTGGCGCCGGTCTCACCTTCTGCTGCGCCTTTCTCGACAAGGTAGAAAGCGTCGACATACGGCGAGTAGGCCAGCCCCAGCGGCGAGCGCAATACGCCTTCATCCAGATCGACCACACGCACCCAGTTGATAACCGCAGGGCCGGTCTGAGCCGTCGTCGCGCGGCTTGCGAGCGCAGTGACCAGCAGCATCAACAGCACAAACCAGATAGTGCGTGTCACGCTGCGCACAGGGGGTAGGTATCGAGCAAACAAACGGCCAACCATGATTTGATATCCCCTCTCCTAGCCATCCTAACGTCACCTAACATATGGGCCGGACCGTGCCCTCTACTCCATCAAAGGCAGATAGAGAACGCTAGAGCCATTCACGGTGATCGTCACGGTGATCGTCACAGCCGCGATGTCGCAGGCGGCAAGGCTGTCACAGATCTCATAGACAAAACTGTCCGCACCGCTGAAGTCGGCGTTGGGCGTATAGCCAAAGCTGCCGTCGCCGTTGTTGGTCAAGACACCATCGCTGGGTATCGAGCAGCCGGCGCAGCCCGTATTGGCCGAAGCGGGAACCAGGTTGCCGTCTACATCCGTGTCATTCGCTGCTACAGCGATGGTCACCGGCGTGTCCTCATCCGTGACTGCGCTGTCGTCTATGGCAACCGGCGGCGCGTTGACTGGATTGATGGTTATGGTCACAGCCGCGGTGTCGCACAGATTACCGGTATCGCAGATCTGGTAGACAAAGCTGTCCACGCCGGTAAAGCCTAAGTTAGGCGTATAGCCAAAGCTGCCGTCGCCGTTGTTGACCACGACGCCGTAGCTGGAGGCGGTACAGGCAGCACAGGCGGTATTGGCCGAGCCGGGGGCCAGGTTGTCGTCTACATCCATGTCATTGGCCGCTGCGTCGATGGTCACCGGCGTATCCTCGCTGGTGACTGCGCTGTCGTCCACGACCACCGGCGCAACATTGATCGAGGTGACCGTTATCGTCACGATAGCGGTATCACAGGCAGCAAGGCTGTCACAAATCTCGTAGATGAAGCTGTCACTGCCGTTGAAATTGGCGTTGGGCGTATAGCCGAAGCTGCCGCCGCCGTTATTGGTCAAGACACCATCACTAGGTATCAAGCAGCCGCCGCAGGTCGTGTTGGCCGAGTTAGGAACCAGGTTGCCGTCGGGGTCGCCGTCATTGGCCGCTGCGTCGATAGTGACCGGAGTGTTCTCGCTGGTGACGACGTTGTCGTCATTCGCCAGCGGCGGATCATCGACCGCATCGACGGTGATGGTCGCGATAGCCGTATCACAGGCAGCGAGGCTGTCACAGATCTCATAGACAAAGCCGTCCGCGCCGTTGAAGTCGGCGTTAGGCGTATAGCCAAAGCTGCCGTCGCCGTTGTTGGTCAGCGCGCCGTTGGCCGCGTCGTTACAGCCGGCAGAACCGGCGGCGCAGGTCGTGTTGGCCGAAGCGGGGAGCAGGTTGTCGTCTACATCCATGTCATTCGCCGCCACAGCGATAGTCACCGGCGTGTCTTCGCCGGTGACCGCGCTGTCGTCCACGGCAACCGGCGGATCGTTAACTGCGTTGACAGTGAGGGCCACGGTCGCGGTGTCGCAGGCAGCGAGGCTGTCACAGATTTCATAGACAAAGCCGTCCGCACCGTTGAAGTCGGCGTTGGGCGTATAGCCAAAGCTGCCGTCGCCGTTATTAATCAGCGCGCCATTCGCAGGCACAGAGCAGCCGGCGCAACCCGTATTGGCCGAAGCGGGGAGCAGGTTGCCGTCGGGGTCGCCGTCATTGGCCGCTGCGTCGATACTGGTTGGGGTGTCTTCATCCGTGACCGCGCTGTCGTCATTCGCCAGCGGCGCCAATGAGATCTCATAGAGCCTGCCGTCATTGGGAAGCCTATCCGGCGGAAAGTTATTGTCGACCCCGCGATCAACAATGTAGATGCTCATCGTCGACGGATTCTGGCTGCCTGGGGCAAGCGTCAGACCGGCCAGGCTCGTAGCTTGCAAGGCTGATAGATCATAGGTTTGCACCAGAACGCCCGCCGTCGTCACCTCAAATAGCAAATCATCATTTGAACCGACTATAAAGAGATTGCCCGTATCCGGGTTGTAGGCGATGCCTTCCGGTTCCGTCACCCCCAAAATCGCAATATCGAAATCCGTCACCTGGTCGTCGCCCGCCGGCGGTACGCCGTCGAAGACGGCATTGATCCCCGGCGAGACCCGGTACACCTGGTTGTTTGTGCCGTCGACGATAAAGAGCACGCCCAAGTCGGCGGCATAGTCCAAGCCTTCCGGGTCCAGCGAACCAAAACCCTGGCTACCGCCAAACGTGCCGGTCACAAAAGAGGTGATGACATCATTGCCGTTGCCGTAGATGCCATCCGCACCGGGGTCCACCTCATAGACAATTCGGCTCCCGGTGTCGTCGCTGACAAACAGATGCCCGTTGGCCGAGTTCAAGGCAAGACCCACCGGCTCATCGGAAAACGACAGCGTGGTCCATGTGCTGACAACCGCGCCTGCCGGCGTGATGTGCCACATATTGACGCCGGCGTACAGCGTTACATCCGTCAGTTGACCCGATTGCGATATGGTGACTGTTTCCTCGACTTCACCGTCGCCGGCCAACAGGGTGTTGGAGGCCGGTATATAGGCAATCCCCGACGGGTCCGGGCTGGGCGGCGACCATTGCGAGGTATCCACCGTCTGCACCAGATAAGGGGTGATCGCCGCCGCCTGTGCGCGCAGCGGCACGGCTTCCAGGGCCAATTCGACCATCTGCCCGGCGGCCTCTCCCTTCGCCGCCGTCCCCTCCCCGCGGGCAAGCAGCGGCAAATAGCGTGCGTTCGCCAAACGGGGGGTCTCGACGCCCACCGGCGGCGCATTCCCCTCAGCCGCCCTGCGCGCTGCCACATATAGATGCCGGCGCGTCTCCTCATCGGTCAAGTCGGCGCTGGGCGCAAAGTCCAGCCCGACCACCTCACCCAGCCCAAACTCGGCCAAGCTGCGCGCGGCGACCACCGCTCCCTCCCGTGTCATTTCATACAGCGTCGCCCCGGCTGCCACATACAGATGGCCGCTCGCCGGCTCGTAGGCCATCCCCTGCGCCTGGCGAAACGGGACGGGCAACGCCAGCGCCGTCACGACGCCCCCAGCCCAGCCGCCGTCGCCCGCCGGCGCAATGCGCAGCAGCCGCAGCCCCCCTCCATCCAGCCTATCCAACACATAGAGATGGCCCCGCGCTGCATCGAACGCCAGCCCCTGCACCCGCCCTACCCCCCAACCGGGAACAGGGTCGCGCCGCAGTGTGGTTGGGCTGAGATTGCCGTCACCGCCCGCCTCAAGGCTGAACAACTCCTGCCCGCCCACCGCCATGAACAGCAGCCGCTGCCCGCGGCTGTCATAAGTTAGGTTCAGCGCCTCACTGCCGACGCCCGCCAGCGTCACCACCCCCAGTTCCTCCCCGTGCGCCGTCAGGCTGCGCACCCGCAGCCCGGCAGATCCCCCCGCCTCGACCAGATAGAACCGTTCGACCGGGGCGGCGTAGGCCAGCCCCAGCGGCGCCCACAGCGCCCCCCCATCTGGTTCCACGGCGCGCACCCGGCTGATCTCCGCCCGGCGATTCTGGGCCAACATGCCTCGGCTGCCGGCGGCAGCGGTCACCAACAGCAGCGCCGCCAGCCAGACTACCCCCATCGCATTACGCATCACCTGTCGAGACCGGCCCAGCAGAACGCCATCCATAGCTGAACGTCCTCCCTCAAGTTGCCTGCCCTCAGCCCTCGGGCGACCAAACACCAGGGAAAGGGACTTGATTGAATCAAACCCATTGTCGAGACAACGAGCATAGCCGGGTCACCCCAGTAGGGTCGACGGCAGTGCCAGATTCCTTGTGCTGCGAAGGCAAGCAGCGTTTCTGATCCGGTGAGCTCCCGTGGCTATAGACGGATCGACGCAGTTCGGCGTGCGGGCCAAGTTGCGGCGAAGGTCTACTTCACCATAATAGGTAGATGGAGATAGTCGGGGCCATTGGAACTGTTATTCACGGTGGCCGTGACGGTAGGTGTCTCCGTCGCATCCGGCACTGTGGTCACTGTTGGCGTCACTGTTGGGGTAGCTGTCGGCGTCATCGTTGGGGTAAAGGTGGGAGGGGCGCTCTCACACTCCTTGGCCACGGTATAGCTGTCGATCAAGATGCCGCCGGCAGTATAGAACTGATAGGTGATGCCGGTTGTCGTAGCCGTAACCAGCATTGCGCCGTAGTCCTGGTTGTAGCGGACGATAGAGATCGCTTCGGCAGGCAGGTTGCCAATGTTCTCAAAGTTATACAAAGTGGCGCCGCCCGCGCCGTTGACGATATAGGGGATTCCACCTACCTCAAGCCGCTCATACAAGTGGTCGTGGCCGCTAAGAACTGCCTGCGCGCCCCAAGCCGCAAAGGGCCATTGCATAGTCGAACTTGACCCATGCCGGCCTGAACCATAGGGGGCGCGGTGGAAAAAAACCACGTTGTAGCAGGCGGTAGACGCGGCCAACTGGCTGCTTAACCAGGCAGCCTGGGCTGAGTCCTGGCTGCGACCGTCCGGTTCCCCGCTTTCGCTGTCCACCGCAAATAACCGAACTAAGCCATAGTCGGCTGCATAGTAGCGCTCATTATTGGGCAGGGTAAAGTAGTCAAGATAAGCGCTGCTACAACTGTCTACAACACAGGTCATGCTGCGCCAGTCATGGTTGCCCAGCGAGGGCCAGAAACGATTGACGGCGCTGCCGGGGCCATAGGCTCCCTGGTAATTCCCGATAAACCGGCCAAAATACTTTCCGATATTGTCGTCGATGGTGGACGCAGCGCCGTCCGGATAGTTGTTATCTCCGGTTGTGACGATAAAATCGGGGTTCCAGCCTTGAATGAGCGCAGCGACGCGTGCTTCGGCCTCATTGTCTTTGCCATAATCGCCAATCACAGCAAAACGCAGCGTCACCACGCCGCTGCTGTCCTGCGGCGGCAGCGCAGCTTCTACAATCCGGCCTAAGGGGGAGACAGCGTCAAACGCTCCGTTATCGGCAAGAAAGAGGTGGATCGTGTCGGGCGCGTCGGTCAGATCCGCACTAGGTCCGAAAGCTAGGCCCCGAACGTCTTGTAGGGCCAGTGACGCGAGATTATAGGTGTTCAGAAGGCTGCCGGATACGGTCAGCTCGAAGAGTAGGCCCTGGCTGGGGCTTGTGACAAAGAGCGTGCGCGCGTCTGGATGTAACGCCAGCCCACGCAGATCAGTGGCAGGCAGCGCGGTCAGATCAAATTCCGACACAAAGGCGAACCCGCTGTCCAGATCGGCGACCACAATCGCGGCGGGGTTGTTATCCAAAATGAAGAGACGCCGGCTTACCGCATCGACAACCATCCCTTGGGGCTGTCCAAGGCCGAGTTCACTGCTGTCAAAGCGAGCTAGGCCACCGGCGTCCGGAATGCCGTCGCTGCCCATGGGCGCCTGGACGATTTCAGACGCCGCCTGGTCGAGAAACAGTAAGCGGTCAGCAGCAGCAGCATAGGCGAGGTTGATGGCGTTATCGCCGGCGATAGGCAGTATGGCTGCGCCAACAAAATCCTCATAGGGCGTAATCGTCACAACCGAAGCGCTGTCCGAGATTGGGCTAGAGATATTCACATCGGCAAACAAGACAAGGAAGTCCCGATCGGGTACATAGGCGAGGCCGACCGGATAGGGCATGCCCCATTCGCTGGGATAGAGGGAGCGGACTTCGGTCACTGCTCCTTGCACCGCATCTCCCGAAGCGGCTAGGCTCCAGGTAGTTGAGCCGTCGATGATCAACATCGGCGCCAACAGCCACAGGAATCTGACCCAGAAAGACCCTGCACGGCGCGACACAGCGGGGCTTTGCGCGGTGGGCTTCTCCTCGCAAGGCTGAACGATGCTGATTTTATCGCGCATTCGGCGCAATGGTTCGACCGGCTGGTGATGTGCGTTCGGCCTGCTGAGATCGGTGTTCATCCGCTCCACGCTCGCTGGAAAATCGATCACAGTTCGACGGGCGCCTGCTCGTCGACGATTGCACCGGCCGTCACAGGCGATCCAGGATAGGCCGAGCCGGCGGTGCGCGCTTGCGCCGATGCCCGATTGAGGACAAAGCCCAGCACATTGGCGCCTGTCTGGCGCAGATCATGGACAACTTGCTGTGCGCTTCCGCGGCGCGTATGACCGGCATCAATGACGAGCAGCACGCCATTCACCTTGTCGGCCAGCACCGGGGTATCGGCAAAGGTCCCGGCCTCCGGCGCATCGCAGAGGATGATGTCAGCCACCTCGGCCAGCATACCGAACAACTCTGTCATCCGAACGGTGGCTAAACGGTCCGGCGAAGCTAGGCTGAGGCTGCCGCTTGTCAGAACGCAGAGATTTTCGATCCGGCTTTTCTTCAGCCGGCGCGCCAATTGGGATTGCGGCGAGTGTATCTCTTCCGTAAGGCCATCCACCTGGGTCAGACGAAAAAGCACATGTTGAATTGGGTTACGCAGGTTCGCATCGACGATGACGGTCTTCAAGCCGATATTGGCCATGGCTATCCCAAGATTGGCGACCACCAGGCTTTTGCCCTCAGCCTGCGCCGAGCTTGTGACCAGAAAAACCTTGCGTGGCCATCCCCTGGACAAAAACAAGAGCTTACTGCGCAGCAGACGACAATCTTCCGCCATGCTCGAAAATGTGTCTTGGCTGGCGACCAACCTGTCTTCGGCGCTTTCACCGGAGATACGGCTAATCGCGCCCAAGGAAGGCAGGCGCAGCAACTCGGAGACTTCGTCTATGGATCGAAGCGTATTGTCCGCATATTCCAGCAAAAAGATCAGCCCTAGACCCAGGCCGAACCCGATCACGGCGGCGATCAGCAGGTTAAGTTTGAGCAGAGGACGAATGGGGTTTGCGCCGGTCTGCGCAGGCTCAAAGACCGTGAGATGGTTGGTCGAGCGCTCACCCCGGAGGGAGCCATACAAGCTTGCATAGGTGCTCTCCCATGTGGCAATCAGGGTTTCCAGCACTTGTAGTTCATCTTGCCGCTGGCGCAATTGCCCAAGCGATATACCCACATAATCCGACATGGAGCCTTCCAGCGCGTCGATCCGAGATTGTCCTGCTTCGATGTTTGCCTGTAAGCGATCCAGTCTCTGCCGTACAAACCTGTCCGCGTTGTCATCTGTTTGGTCGCCCAGGGCGGTTGGACTGACCAGGATCAGCTGTCGAGCCACCTCGTTGGCGGCTGCCGTCGCCTGTTCGGGAGACGTCGCGTCGACGCTGATCTCCAGCAATTGTGTCGCATCGACGGGGTTTACCCGCACTTGGCCGCGCAAAGTCTGCCACGATTGATCCAGTTGGAGCGCATCCACAACCGCTTGCAGAACGGGCTGGCGCTGGGCAATATCGGCATACACCCCAGCCAATTCCTGACTGATCTCGAAATTATACCGATCCAGAGAGGTATCTTGTATGGCTGGGCCAACGATGAGGCTCGTCGTAGCGCGAAAGATCTTGGTCTGCCGCGCGGTGAACATATAGCCCGCCAGCACCGAAAGCAGCGTGGCGACAAACAATATCCACCATCTACGCCGGATAACACGAAATATATGGTGTACTTCTACAAAGTCATCCATAGAGTAGTTGCCGATCCAAAGAACCCATGCAAACCATGACCATAGCGGCGCGAACTCACAAAATGGACTCACCCATGTCAAGTTCCTTTAGCGCCCAAGACAACACTGACCGTCTGAAACAAAATATAAATATCCATCCACACCGACCAGTGATGCACATAGTAGACGTCGTACTGCAATTTGATCAGCGCGCCCTCAACCGAGTCACTGTAGGTGTATTTGATCTGCGCCCAGCCGGTCAGCCCTGGAGGGACCAGTAGACGGGTGCAATAGTAAGGCAGTTCCTTTTCCAGTTGAGCGACAAACTCGGGGCGCTCGGGCCGCGGCCCGATAAGGCTCATATCACCCCGCAGAATGTTGACGAATTGGGGCATTTCATCCAGACGCAGTTTGCGCAGAAAGCTTCCGACCCGGGTGATGCGCGGATCGTCCCTTGCCGCCCAGCGCGCTTTGCCGTCCCGCTCTGCGTTGACAAACATTGTGCGAAATTTCAGAATCTGGAAGGGCTTACCGCCCAGGCCACTGCGTACTTGCCGATAGATGACGGGACCCGGCGAGTCCAATTTGATCGCTGCGGCAATGAGCGGCAACGCCAGCAGAAGCCAGGGGAGCGCCAACAGGGTAATCGTCAAATCCAGCACCCGTTTGCATAGACGCCGCATTCTGCTGGAGGAAGATTGGATGGCCTCCAAAAGCCAGGATGGGCTGACATATTCGACAGGCACTTTCTGGCACAACCTGTGATAGACCGCGGGGACTGACAGGACATGGATACCGTGCGCCTGGCAGGCGATCAGATCTGTATAGAGAGCTGGATTTGGCTCGCCGTCGATGGCAGCGACGATTGTGTCCACGCGCAGTTCGCGCACAAGATCGATAAGCGATGTGGCGATGTTCCAGATAGGCAAGTCACCACACCTTGTGGCTTCCGTATTGGGCAGTTCACTCACATGGCCGAACACCTCGTAAGGCAACCCCTGCTCCTGATCGAGCAAGTTCGCGACCGTCCGTGCGCTCGTACCTGTACCCAAAATCATGACTCGGCGCACAAATAGGGAGGTTCTAGACAAGGCGGCATAGGCGAAACGCCAAGCGATCACCAACGACAAACCAATGCCCAGGTAGAACAGCAAGAACGCGCCCGGAAATACAAGTTCAAAGAACAACACAACCAGCACAGCGGCAAGTACGCTTAAGAGGTCCGCGACGACGATTCGCGCCGTACTCAGCCCTCTGGCATGTGCGGAGTGGATATCGTAGAGATCGGTCAGCCATCCAAAGAGAAGCCATGTACCGAGGAGCATCCCTACCCAAAACCATTTCAACACCCCAAGACCCAGCCCGGGCAGGGAGAGGCCGGCTTGCGCGGCGGGGTTCAATTGCGCAAGCCACCACGCAGTAAGCACACCGGCCAAAAGCAACAGCATATCTACACCGACCAGCAGTGCTTGGCATTGAGCGTCGGTGACACGCAAGTTCGCATTCGGGCCAGACTCGCCATGATCGCGACCGCGCAAAGAAAGAGTAGAACGGGTAGAGAAGCGGCTCTTCTTTGTGGATAGGATTGACTGGTCCATAGGATTGTTGTCTTGCTCTCAAGGTTATCTGCATACACAACCGCGCAAATCACCGATCGCCCGACTCTGAATCCGGTTCACATCGACATGAGTTCCTCGGTTAGCCCGCTTTGGACAAACCATCCCGGTGATAGTAAGATGGGCTTGCGCCTTCAGTGGAAGGCACAAGGAAGGATCCTTATGTGGATTGCGGCAGTCATTATGGCCTATGCGGTACTCAGCCTGGCTGCTGCTTTGGTCTTCTACTGCACCGCCGCACTCGCGGGTAGAATGTCTGAAAACTCCTCTCTGGAAGACAAAGTCACAGGGGTCAAATGCCCCGCCGAGTCCCCCGCACCCTCAACAGAGACGTTAACAATCATGAGTAAATCCTCTGCACAAGAGTCTGCTGCCCACTCACAATAGCCTCACAATAGCCTCGCAATAGCGTGGACATCCTCGTTACGGTCACATGATCGCGGCCAGGTGAATTAGCGGGCTTGTTTGACAACAGACGCCACTTATGTAACAATGTAAACGGCCTGAATAGGGCTGCGGCTATGCTGGCAGCACGCGGCAGGGGCTGCCTCGAGCGCCGTGTGAACCGTTGCACAGCGCGAGCGGCGGCGAACCCTGTCAGGTACTGAATGCACGCCAATGGCTCTATTTATGTCGAGTTGTTGAGGAAATGCCCACGTTACCTTTGCCGAGGAGCGCGTGGGCATTTCTCATGTAGACCCAAACGAACCCAAGATCACCTGTCTAGGGTTATTACTTTTGACATCAGGCTCTGATGCCGGCTTGCTCTCTCCCTGTGCGTGTGGACGCACGTCTCCAACTTCATTCTCCCTGCCTTCCGACCGATCGCTGTCTCGCTACGCTCACGCCAAGATCCAACGTCGTTGGCGTGGGCTACCATCCGCGCCCATCATCCCAATTGCAGGCGCCGGCATGCTAGATTGCAGGAGTCTGGCAATGCAACCGCTGAGAGTATTCTCGCCGACACAAACCAGAAAATTAGAGTAAAGTCCAGTGTCCCTCGGGTATTAGCGCAGATGGGTACTATGGTGAGTGTACTGAGTCGTTGTAGATAGGGGTAACTCGTCAATGCTGCATCACAGATCAGCATCGACCAGTCGTTTCGACGCCACAACTACGGCCGATCCACGGGCAGCACCCTATGAGTAGGGGCGCAAATGGCGCTATATAAGGTCACTCCGCAGGATATCGCCTAGAGATGAACGGCCAAGCCGCAACGCAGGCGACGAAGCGTTTGGAATGCGGAAACATTCCTGAGACTTGCCACTTTGAAGTCTAGCAGGTTTTATCAACCAAGTCAACAGACCAAGATATTTTTCCTTGCGAATCTCCATATTCTTGACAGCTTCGCCTGTCTCTGTTGTCCTGCGCCGGCCAGTGGAACATCGCATCATTTTGCGCTCTTTCGACCTATTCCACGCTGATACATGAGGCTGGCGGCAGATATGATGCCTGCCGCCAGTTTTCGCTAGAACTGGATCGGGAAAGCCTGCTATTCGCCGCGCAGCAGCCTAGCGTCATAGCCCCCCAGGGGGAGCGAAGAGATTCACCGCAAAGGGCGCTGGGCTAGAGTGAGAGCGCCAACCGCGGCGGATAGACCGTGGCCTGGCGCAGACCAAACGCTTGGAAGGTCAGCGGCGTGTACACCAGCCCCGCGGGATCGGGCGCGGGGCCGCTTTGCAGATAGGCCGCCAGCGCCGGCGTCAGATCAAAGATATGGGTATCGCCCTCGACGCTCGCCGCCAACGGGATCCCGGCCAGCGACGCGCTAAGGCCGGGCTGTGCGGCAGGGGTAGATAGATCGGGTGGGCCGGTAAGCGCCGGGCTGAGCAAACGATAGGCCAGACCGGGGAGGATGCCCGGCGGCTGGGGCAGCCACAGGCCGCCCGTCTCGTTCTGACGGCTAAGGGCTGTGTCCCCCGGGGCCGCATCGCCTGCTGCCAGCCAGATACACGCGCCGGTCTGGGCACGCAGCACCAGCCAGACGCGTTGGCTGCTCAGGGGCAGCAGCGCGGGCAGCTGCGCCGTGACCCAGCGCGCTTGGCCCGCGGGTTCGTCGCCGGCGGTCGCCGCGACGAGTTCAACACCGGCGGGCGCGCCCGCGGCATCGGCGTGCAGGGCAAGCTGCAGCGCCAGGTCAGACGACAGGGGCAGCACCGCCACGGCCACGCCATTGGCCGTAAGCGCCGCGGGCGGGGTCACAGCCAAGGCGACGGCGCGGTGATCCACATAGAAGCCGCTTGTCTGGGCCGGCGGTGGGAAGCTATCGCCCGCGCCATTGGCCGTGCCCGCTGTCGACAGCGGCGCGGCGCGGCTGACGACGACGCGCAGCGTTGCGCTCTCGAATGAGGCCGCCGCGGGCACGGCCACAGCAAGCGCGGCGCTGTCCAAGTGCTGGTCGGAAAAGCGCAGCACTTGTTTGTCCTGGGCGGCATCCCCCGCCAGCCCCAGCCAAGACGCCGTGACTACCCGATAGACCAGGCTCAACGTCTCCAATTGAAACCGGCACGGCGCATTGGACTCGACCAGCAGCGCCGCCTCGATCTGGGCCGGGATGGGCTGGCCCGCGTCGCGCAGCGCGGCCAGGTGACGGTCGAGCAGGCGCGCCAGCGCGCCGGCCAGCCCCGCGCCGTCGGCGATCCGCCCGTCTGCCGGTTCGCCGCCCTGTCCGATCTCGCCGCTGCCCTGCCAGAAGTAGACCGGCTCCGGCGCAGGGGTCACGCCGCTGAGAGTGACGCCCAGACGCGGGCCGGCGGGGAAACTGGCGACTTCAAGCACTTCAATCTGCGCGGGCGCTAGGTTACCGCCATCGCTCCGGCGGAGGGCGAAATGAACGTCGGCAAAGGCGGGCGTGACCGCGCTGTTGTTGGCAAGCGTGACCGTGGCCTGCTCCACCACCTTATCCACGTCGACGCGGTGCAGGCCGATGGAAGTCCCCGCGGACGTCTTGACTCGGCGCACACGGCGCGGGGCCGGCAGCGTGACCATTACCGTCTTGGCGCCCTGCTCTTGCAGGCTGGCGCCGGGTAGGGGCAGCGCGTCAAACACATGTGAAAGAAACTGGCCCGCCAGCGCAGACGCCGCGTCGACCTCGATCGTTTCGGCGACGCCGGCGGTCTGCACGACAAAAGGGAGCGTCTGGCGATAGAGTTCGACCGGCGCGCCGGCGACTGGCTGGTCGGGGCCGAGGGTCAGAGGCGGCGTGACGTTTGGCGATACAGGCATGGCAGGTAGGTTTCAGACACATGGATGCGATGCATGACGGCGTGACGGACAGATCGCGCTCAGGGCGGCGGGCGCAGCAGACCGGCGTCGATGATGTTCTTGTTGAGCCGGGTGAAATCACGATTCAGCCCGCTCAAGCTCTTTTGAAAGTCGGCCAAAGAACTGGTCACGCCCTGCGTCTGCGCCTCCACCCCGGCCAGGCGCGCGGTAAAGTCGGTCGAAAGCTCGCCGACCGTGCCCTGCAGCTGCGTCACCATGGTGAGCGCCTGGGCCAGCGACTGCTGATTGGCGTCCAACTGGGCGGTAAATTCATTGTGCAGCCCGCCGAAGCGGTCGTTGATATCCGCCAGCGAGCGGTTTACGTCGCTGAGCTGGGCCGCGATCTGGCCGGCGTTGGCGACCAGTTCGGCGAAGCGGCCATCGGCATCCTGGCGAAAGGCATCGAGCGCGGCTTGGTCGGCCTTGCCGGCAATCTGGGCGGCCAGTTCCTTACGCAGACCGACGATGCCGGCCGCATTGGCTTTCTTGGCCAATGCCGCATCGTTGGCCTGCTGAAAGCCCTTGAACTCATCCACCGTAAGCCGTGCCTCCAACTGGGCGGATAGCTCGCTGCGCAGCGTGTCCACGGCCTGGCTGTCGGCCTTTTGCTGCAGGGCCATGTCGACGCCGGCTTGAAAGGTGGTCTGGAAGGCTGCCAGGTCATCGGCGCTGAGGCGCGTGGACAGTTGGTTAGTCAGGTCGGCGCGCAGCGTGTCGATCACCTGAAGGTCGGCCTTCTGCTGCAGGGCGGCGTCGAATGCAGCCTGCAGTGTGGTTTGGAGCGAGGCCAGGTCGCCCGCCGTAGCGCGGCCCGCCAACTGCTGGGTCAGGTCGGCGACGGCATCCGTCAGCGGGCCGGACAACTGGCCGAGCGAATCTTGCAGCGTACCCACGTTGACGGTCAACTGGCCGAACGAAGACTGGAGCGCGGCCAACTGCCCCTGCAGAGTGGTCGACAAGGCGTTGGCCGCCGAAAACTGCGTTGCCAGGGTCTGAGTCCGGCCGTCGAGCGCGGCCAGCGACGCGCCGATTTCGCTGCGAAAACCCTGAAAGTCGCCTGCGTCCGCTTTGCCCGTAAGCGCCTGTTCGACGCTGCCGATGCGCCCGCCCAGGCGGCTGTCCACCGTCTGGACCTGGGCGCCGACCTCCTGGCGCAGGTCGGCGCGGCCCTGGCCGAGCGCGCCCAGCACCTGCACGCCGGCAGTGGCGACCGTCTCGGAAGCCGTGCGCAGCGCGGGGAAGAGTTCAACGCGGGCGGCGGCGGAAAGTTCGGCCAGCCCTTTCTGGGCAAAGGTACGCAGCGCGCTCTCGGCGGAGCGCTGTCCCATCACCTGGCCGATCTCTCCCAATTGGCGGTCGACATACTGGTTCACCTCGCGGTAAACGCCGTCGATCAGGGTATGCGGGTCGGCGGCGCGACGGCCTGCGCGTTCGAGCTGGCGCGGCAGCGTCGCATCGGTCTGCGTCCGCTCGATGTAGAGCTGCAGCCAGGGCGGCAGCCAGTCGAGCACACGCACCGCCGCCGACGCCGCGGCGATTGGCTCGCCGCCGGTTGATAGAGCGGCGATTGGCTCGCCGCCGGCAATGGCGACCACCGTGGCGTTGACCTGCCGCCAGGCGGCCAGCGCGTCTTCAGGATGGATGGCATCAAGCGGCGGCGCACCGTTGGCGCGATAAAGGATGTCGACGGCTTGGCGCAGGAGCAAGTTCGCCTCCCAGCGGTAGTCATTTACCAGGGCGCCGAGTTGAGCCTGCAGATCGGCGGGGGTGGCGGCGTTTGGGTCAAGCCGGTCGAGCGCAGTCCGCAGCGCGCTCTGCTGCGCCACGTCGAGCAGGTCTGCGCCGGGGGGCAGCAGCGTGACCCGCGCCACGCCGTCCAAACCGGTCAGCGTGGTGACCGATGCGCCGATCTGGCCGATATAGCCCGCGCCCACCCCGCGCAGCGTCCCCCAACTGGTCATAAAAGTGATGGGTAGGTTGGCGGCGGGGGTCTGGCCGCCAGCCAAAAGGCCGCGCGCCAGGATCGCCACGGGCTGGCCCAAAAAGATGCGCGCGGCGGGCGCGTCGACGCGCAGACGCAACTGCACCTGGGGCCGCGCCGCCTCCAGCCGCTCGACGGCGGCGCGCAGGCTGGCGATCTCCTGGCGCACCGACAGGTCGCTGTTTATCTCGGTCATGCCGGGCCCCCCTGTGCGGGTTAGCCGCCGCCTTCCAGCCGGGCAAGGCGGTCGCTCAACACGCTGAAACGGTCTTCAAAATTATCGACCTTGAGCAGCCCGCTGGCGATGCGCGAGGGCTGCACGCCTTCGATCTGAAAGGAATTGACCTGGCCTTGCAGCGTCTCCAGCGAACGCTGCAAGCGCTGGAACTGGCCGTTTTCGCCCAGGACGGCGCTGTCGACGAGGTCGAAGCGGCCCTCCGCCACGCCAATACGCCCCTGAAGCTGGCCGACATTCTTTTGCAGATCGGTCAACTGGCCGCTGATGTTGCCGGCGATATTCTGTTCAACCTCGCCGATCTGAAGCTTCAACTCGTCGAACTGTTTGCCGATGGCCGGTACTTCGCTGGTATAGCGTTGGTTGAGCACGGTGAAGTCGTTCGCCAAGTTGTCGAATTGGCCGGTGAGACCGCCCATGCGCGTGTCCAGACCGGCAAACTGCTGGTTGAAGGCGGCTTGGGCATCGGCGACAAGCTTGCCCACGCGCGTTTCGGCCCCCGCCACGATCCCCTCCGCCGTGGCGCGGATACCGCCGATCTGCCCGGTAAGCGTATCGACATCGGCCTGGATATCGCCCAGATTGCCCTCGCTCTGCGCGGCCGCGCCCGCCACGCCGGAGAGCAGCGTCGCGCCGCCTGCCAGCCCCGGCGTGTTGGCCTGGGCATAGAGCAAGGTCTGCTGCACGTTGACAAAGCTCTGGCTGTCCTTGATCAGCTCGTTGAGGAAGACAGGGGGGTTGTCCACGTCAAGCTGGTTGAGCGCCTGGTTGGCAGCGCGGTAGTCGCGCAACTGGCCGATCAGCCCCTTGCCGACGGCGATCTCTTGCACCTCGTCGTAGATGCCGACCAGCGACTCGCCATATTTATTCGGGTTGACGCGTGTCTTGAAGCGGTTGACGTAGTCGCCGACAAAGACATTGCCGGTGTCCAAGTAATCCAGTTCAAACCACGGGCCGATCCAATCACGGAAGGTCACTTGGATCGAACTGGCCCCGCGGCCCTGGTCGGGCGTGGTGGGGTCGTTGTCGTTGCGGCTCATCACCAACACCGTGGCGTGATATTCGCGCCAGCGGCCTGTGATCGGTTTGACAAAGATGTTGGGGCTGGTCTTGTAATAGCCGTCGGCAAAGCGTTTGAAGGCAGTGTCGCCGGTCACGTCATACTCCTGTGACATCAGCGCAAACGCGCCGCCGGCCTGCGCCTGCACCGGCGTGTTGGCCTGAAGCACAAATTCGGCAAAGGAAAAGTTGGTGTTGGGAACCACGGCGGTGAGCGCATCGGCCACGGAGAACTCGTCTTCATCGGAGAAGTCCACGACGATCTCGGTACGCAGCGTGGCTTGGGCAATGCCCTGGGCGTTGACGCGCACCGCTACCGAATGGCCTTGCTCGCCGGTGATGCCCGTGAAGCCCGCAGCAGGTTTGATCTGGCCCCAGGCGGTTACAAAATCGACCCACGGGCGGCCGGACTCGCCGGCCAGGTTGAGCGGGTTCCCCTCAAAGTCGGTCACCTGGGCGGTGAGCGTGGCGATCTCGCCCAAGGCATAGTTCACGCGCTCTGTGCTCAGGTTGACGCGGTGCTGCTGGCGCACCACCGCGACCGTCGCCTCCAGCCCGGCCACCGTGGTTTGGAGCGTGGCGACGTCGGCCTGCACTTGGGTCAGGTCGGCGCGCAGTTCGTTGCCCAGGTCTGTGATCTGCTGCGCCAGTTCGACCTGGATCGCCTCGACCGCCGCGACCAGATCATTCCAGTTGGTCGCCAGGATCAGTTCGCCTGGGCTTTTGTTTCCCAGCGCATCTATCAATGCACCCATAGTTCACCTCATCTCATTCATCTCAGTTGCTACACCTCACAGGCCCGTCAACCAAATCGTGAGACAATCGTCATTCCGTATCTATCTGTTTACCCCCGAACCATCTCCTCGTCGACTGCCAGCACGACGCGCACCCCGGCAGGCCGGACTTGCTGGATCCCCTGCCAGACCCGTTCGACAATCGCGGGATCGATCGATTCGTTCGGGGCGCGGCGTTTGAGCCGTGCCAGCACGGCCAGCGCGCCTTGCTCCTGAATTTCAAACCAGACCCGCGCCACAGGTGGATAGGCAAAGACGGCGGCGTCATAGCGGCTGTCGGGTGGCGGGATCAACTCCTCAAAGCGGCCTGCCACGGCCTCGTCTACATCGGGCGGAGGCAGCAGGCGCGCTTCGGTCGTCCACGCCGGGGGGGTGGGCAGACCGCTGCCGCCATCAGGTTCACGCGACAGATAGCGCCAGGCGGAGAGACCAGGCGCAAGCCGCGGCAGAGCCGGGATGCCGCCGGGGACGATGCGCAGCTTGTCCGGCTTGACGCGCGTCTGCAACATCGCCGGGTCCACGGCCGCGGCCGCGGTAAAGCTCACGCCGTCCCATGCGCCGGTGTCGGCCAGCAGGCCATCGGTCCAGGTAAAGCCGCTGACCGCAGGCTCGGCGCCGGTGCGTAAAGGGGCGGCAGGGTCAAAGACAAACTGGCTGGTATCGAACTGCAACCAGGCCGCGGCGGCGCGGTCGAAACGCCATGCGCCGCGCGCTTTGGGTCTGTCCTGCGGCGGGTACACCAGATCGGCGTGGCCCAACTGCACCCAGCCGCTATCCTGGCGATGCTGCCAAAGCTGGCGACCGTCAAAACGCAGCAGCCCGCGGTCGCAGGCAAACCAGAGCAGATCGCGGTCGTCGGGGCGCACAGCCGTGACCGGCCCCACGGTCAGGTCGGGAAAGGCCTCCAAGATCGTCTCATAGGTGAGGCCGTTCACCGGGCGCGCCCGGTAGCGGGCCAGACCATTGGCTGTGCCCAGCCAGAGCGCGCCGTCACCGCCGCGCCAGACGGCCAGAACGGGCGGCAAGCCAACCTCCGTCTCGACGGGCAGGGATCCGTTGAAGGGCTGCCAGTCGCCGGCCTGTTCGGTGCGCTGCGTGCCGTTGTAGACATGCCATTGATCGCCTGCGGCCTGGTGCAGAAACAGACCCAGCGCAGCCCCAAAAAAGGTGGTTGCGGCGCTGTCGGCATAGACGGTAAAGACCTCCGTGCCCTGGAGCAGCGCCGGCGCAAACGTGTCGCCGGAGAGGATGCCCGCACCCGAAGCCGCCGCGACCCACCACGACCCATCGTCGCGGCGCAGCAGGGCGTTGACCGCCACGCCGGCCGGCGCCGTCACAGGGGCGGCGGTAAAGGCCTCTCCCTCGCCGGGGTAGAGATCGATCCGCAGCAGACCGTCATCCGTCCCGGCCAAGAGGCGCGTGCCATCATCCGCCAGACAGCGGATAGCGGACAGGCCGTCGAGCGCCTGCATCCAGGCGCTGCCGTCAAAGCGCCAGAGCGCGCCGCCGCTCGCCGCCCAGAGCGTCTGGTCGGGGGTCTGGTGCAGGGCAGCGAACGGGCCGTCGGGCGCGCCCGCGGCGGGCGACCACGGGCCGGGCGCGGTCGGGTCGACTGAGTCGGCGGCGCTGAGCAGACCGTCTGCACCCCAGGTCCAACTGGTAAAGGTGGGGCGCAGACGCAACGCCTCGCCGGGGGCCAGCGTGCCGGTGTAGGCAACGCCGACGCCGCCGGCGCGGTGTTCGACCATGGGGCGCACGGCTTCGGCTTCGGCGCGGATATAGACCGTGGGAGCCGCCGCAACCAACCCGCGGTTGTCGACCTCCCAGCCCATCAGCGGGCCAAGGATGCCGTCAGGCGGGCCGGGGGTGGCGACCGCTGCCAGCCGTTTGTCCAGCGCGGCGAACTCCTCCAGCCAGAAGGGAAAATCACGCCGGTCGAGCGGCAGCGCCATGTCGAGGGGCAATTGCGCCTCGACCATGCGGCGGATGGCGCTGAGCGTGCCAAGGCCATTCTTGTAAATATCGACGGTGCGCCGGATGCGCGTGCGATACGCTTCCACCCCTTCGCGCAGATGGGCCGGTTCGCTCCAATGCAGCACAGGCAGCAGCGCGGCCAGGCGCGCCAGGTGATTGACATAGGGGAAGGTATCGGCAAGCTGGCCGTCCGGCGTCTCAGGGTCGTCGACCTGGAATGGGTCGAGGCGCGGCTGGTCGGCCAGATCGCGGGCGCGCGCCACCAAGGGGCTAAAGAGCGCGGCGTCGGCGTAGTCGAGCCAGTGCGACTGCATCACCAGCCCGGCGTCAGCCTGCACGGCGTCGAGCACCGCGCCGATCCCTGCCAGGAGGACGGTCAGCAGCGTGGTATCGCCTGCTTCGGGCCGGTAGAGTGAGGGTAGGCGGCTGGTCATGACGGCGCGGCTAACCATTGGCAGCCTCCACAGCGAGCGTGACGATGTTGAGCGAGAGCCGCTCGAAGGGGGTGAGCGTATAGGCATCACCCGCCGCGGCCAGCAGTTGGCTCAAACCGCCGGGCATGGTGATGGCAAAGGTAACGCCATAGTCGCCGCCGCCGGCAGGGAGCAGGGCGGGATTGGGTGCGGCGTCGTAGCTCTGCAAAGGCGTGGCGGGCTTGCCGGGCAGCGGGATCGCCAGCAGCAGTTTGCCATAGGAGATCACGCGCTTCTCCTGCTCGGCGGCAGGCGCACCAGGCGCAAGCTCGGCCTGGTTCAGTTGGTTGAGATAGTCAAAGGTCGCGGCCAGCGCGCTGCGGATATCCGGCTCGTCGGGCGCGGCGGTGGCGGCGGCATAGGTAATGGTGGCCGAAAGCTGTGACGGCAGGGCCGGGTCGGCCAGTTGCAGCGAATCGAGCACAGTGGCCTGGTTAGCCAGGTCCAGTTCAGGGCCGCCGATGTCGAGCGGCGCACCGTCACGCGTGGCGGCCAGCAGCCGCATATCTTCGACGCCGGGCACGGCCATCACCAACCCCGTAATTTTGCTCAAGCCGGCGTTGGCCTTGGCAGGCAGTTTGGCAAAATAGTCGGCAACCGCCGCCCGCACCTTCTCTTGAATGGCGCGCAGGTCGGCGGGGACGAGACCGCTCACCGTGGTCAGCCGGATCTGTAGACCGACCTTGGCCGGGGTTTGTACATCCGGCTCTTTGACAAAGACCCCCGCGGGCCGCGCGTCGGCCAGCGCGGTGCGGATGCGCTGCAGCAGTTCAGGCGACATCTGGTCGGTAAAGGTGTTGACGGTGATGACGCCGGGCTGCGCCGGGTCTTCGACGATCTCGGCGGAGACACCCTGGCGTTCGACCGCCTGCCGCAGCGCGGCCACGGTGGCGCGCTCGCTGCCGACCAGGACATTCTTGGCGCGCGCCCGCAGTTCGTCGTCGCTTTCGGCCTGGGTGGTGATGCTGGTCGGGTTGGGGTTGGTGACGCCTGCAATCCCCGCAATCGGGATCGGCAAGACGGTCAGCAGGTCGGCGGCCAAGGGGTCGTTGGTGGCTTCCAGGTCGCGCGCCGGCACGCGCGCCGTGTTCTGGTTGTCCAGCACGGTGACGGTGGTGGTCGTCGCATATTCGACATCGCCGGCAGCGGTAGTGATGCGCGTCCCGGCGGGGATGGTGATCGCGCCGCGGCTGCCGCCGGCGCGCGTAAAGACGACTTCGCCCGCCGGGTGGTTGCCGGTGACGCGCTCGACGCCGAGCAGCGCCACGACCTTGTCAAGCGAGGAGCCGCCGGCGGTGTCAATATAGGCCGACTGGTAGACGGCCTCCAGTTGGGCATAGAGGCGGCTGATCTCCAGGGCGACGGTCTCGACCAGCGTGCGCAGAACGCTGCCGGGATAGATGTCGGTCTGGTTGGCCTGGGCCGACTGCGGCGTATAGTTGACGGTGACCAGGGTGCCGGCATCGGGCAGTTGGCCGCCCTCGTTTTGCCAGACAAGCGATTGGCCGTTCGCCAAGACATAGTCGGTGTTTTCAGTGAAACGAAACGGCTGCCCGTTGCGGCTGCCATAGACCGAGATGATGGCGGCCACAGGCGACCGTTCAAGCACATGGGCAAAGGGCGGGGTGTCACTCGGCGGGAAGGGATGCGCCTCGGCAGCGACCCCCTGCACCAGACCGGTCAGGACATTTTCGAGCACTTCAGGATAGGTGCGACGCCGGATGCTCATGCTTCTAACTCCAGGGTAAAGGGGCCGATGGTGACCGCGGGCGCAGCGCCGACCGGCTCGACCACCAGCAGCACGTCGACGCGATCGCGCGTGCCGGGCGCGGGCTGCACCTCCAACTGAGTGACCTTGGCGATGCGCGCTTCTTGCTGCAGGCTTTCGAGGATGTGCAGCTTGACCAGGTTGCGCGTGGTGTCGGTGTTCTGCCGCCCCACCAATTCATGCAAGCGCGAGCCATAGGTGGGGTGGCCGAGCGCCGCCAGTTCACCGCGCGGGGTGAGCAGGCGCAGCACCACGGCTTGGCCCAGGTTTTCGCGCCCCTCCACCGTCGCCAGGTCAACCCGCGTGCCAACCTTGGGCACGCGGCGCGGCGCAGCGGCGAGCGCATAGACCGGGCGCAGTTCATTGCGGCGCAGCGTCAGGCGGATATCGGTCAGCAGTTGGCTGTCGGCCACGACATAGCTCCTATAAACATTCAATGTGTAGGTGCGGTTTTCCGACTGGACCTACGCTAAAGCCCCATTGATGGGGCGTTGTTCTTTAGCCAGGTCGTTTACGGCCTGGCGATCACGGCCATGCATGAACTGCCTAGCGCGATCGGCGCTGCTTACCCCCCAATCAACACCGTCCCCACGGCGATCACCGTCCCGGCGGGCAGGTCGGCGGGGTCGTTACAGGTGATGGCCGTATCGCCGTTGCGCGCCGCCGGTTTGCCGTTGATCAAGACTGTGCCGCTGCCCAGTTGGATCGTGGCGCGGTTGGCGGGCGGTTTCTGAAACGGCCCTCCCTGCGGAATATGCGCCGGGGTGTTGGTGGCGGTGCTGCCCTGCGTGGCCGCGGGTTTGCCTTCGATGTTGACATCGCTGCTCAACGACCCGTCGATGATGCCCGTAAAGGGATGGGGCAGCGGCGTCGGCGCCGGCCCGCCCGGCGACGGGATCATCACGATATGCGTATCGGTGGCGACAATACGGTCGCCCTGTTTCGCCGCAGGCTGCGCCATCTATCCCCTCTTTTCTCTGCCTCTCCTCTTTGCTTTCTTATTTCTCTTCTTTGCGCCCTCCGCGCCTTTGCGGTGAATATCTCTTCTCAGTTGATATTGACCGTCGCGCCCTTCAGCGTCAGCGTAGCCTGGGCCTCCACCTTGATCTCAGTGGCTTTGACCGATAGATTGCCCTGCGTCTCGACCGTGATGTCGCCCTGCGCCTTGACGCTGACCGCGCCGTCGCGGTCGATCTGCACCGTCGCCTTGCCGCCGTCCACCTCCAGCTTGACCACGGGGTCGTCATCCTGGAGTTGGACGGTCAGCCCACTGCCGAGCGCCAGTTCGACGGTGCGCGTATCGCCGCTCTGCAGCAGCAGCTTGACCGCATCGCCGTCGGCCGCGCCCAGCGGCAAATGCAGCGCCACCTGACCGGCGTCGTTGAGCGGGGGCCGGTCTTCGTCGTTGTAGAGACTGCCGACGATCACCGGCGCGTTGACGTCGCCGCCCAGAAACTGCACCAGGACGAGATCGCCCACGGCCGGGATCGAGGCATGGCCGATGCGCGGCGTAGCAACCGGAACCTGCGCCAGCACGATCCCCGAATTGCGCAGCACAACCGTGCAGCCATAGTTATCCGTATCGCCGTCGGCGGCATGAGGATGCTGCTCTTGCACGACCCCGAGTTCGGCGGTACGCAGCGTGCAGAGTTCTTCTTGGACAATGCGGCGAATCGTTTCATAGAGATTGGTCATAAATAACCGATGTCTTTCATCTACAGCAGGCCGCCGGCGAGGGCCGCCAGCCCGCCCAGGCCGCCGGCGCTCTCTCCGGCGCGACGCAGGGCCAGTTCGGTGACAAAACCGCGCCCTTTGTCATAGCGGTGGCGCAGGCGCGTGACCAGGTGCAGCCCATTGAGTGCGTCTTGCGGCGCGCCCGCGATCTCGACGGCTGTGCCCACCGTGACATCCGGCGTGCCCGGCACGATCAGCCGCCCGGCGCTGCCCCCCTGCTCGGCCAGATAGGCCGCGGCCGCAGTCTCCAACGCGTCGCCGCTGCGCAGCGCGGCGTCGACCAGCGGGCGCGCGCCCGCTTCCTCCCCGGCGCTCTTCTGAACAGCGGCGGCATCTTTGATCAGCCACGGCCAGGCGTCGCTGCCCTGGCTGCCCGCCGCGCCTTCGCCGGTCAACATGACGCCTGCCAGCGGCGCACCCTCAACCAGATGGACGGCCAGCAGATCCTGGGCATAGGTAAAGGTCTGGACGGCGCTGTCGGCGGCGGCAGGGGCAAACTGGAGCTTGTCCTCGGCGGTGATCCATGCGGCATAGCCGCTGCGCTGCGCCAGCCGCGCGATGTGCTGATAGACGGTGCGCGGCGCGTCGACGACATAAAAAGGATAGTCGCTGCCGTCCTCGACATCTCCGGCGGCGACGCCGCACTGGCCGATCAGGTCGTTGACGATCGCGCCCGCGCTCTGCTGCTGGTAGCTCTGGTCGATGCGGCGGCGCGCCAGGGTCGCGCTGCTGTTGACCAGCGTGATCCGGGTCGCGCCCGCCAAATGGGTGCGGACGGCGTCCACATGGCCGGTGAAGACGAGCACATTGCCGCCGTCGCCATAACCCAGTTCAATCGATCCGGGGTCGCCCAGCGCCACGCCGGGAGCGCGGGCCTCATTGGCCAGGTAGAGCATAGCGACATCCACGCCGGGGGCCAGATAGCTGTCGATCTGGATGGCGACCAGGGCCGTGGCCCAAGGATCATCGCCGCCTGGGGTCAACCCCAAGGCGCTGCCCGCGGCCTCCAACAGCCCGCCGCCGCCACCGCTGGGGGGGCTAAAATGCACGGCAAAGGTGGGGCGGCGCACGGCCGCGGGTTGTGTACTCGTCCCCGGTAAAATATCCAATAGGCCGGTCATGGTCGATCCGCTGGCTCCAGCAGTACTCTAGGGCGGGTTCGGGTTCTCGATCGGGACGTTTTCGCCCGGCGGATGTTGGGCAGGCCGCGCCGGGACCTCTTCGCCAAAATGGGTCCGGTCGGTGACGGCAGGGTAGAGACGGCGGGTATGCCCTGGCCGTGCCGGGTCCGGTTCGCGCAGTTCGCGCTGGATACGCAGGATGGTATGGCGGCCCGTGGCGACCAAAGTCCACTCACGTCCCCCATTGCCGGTGCTCACATCGTTCTGGACAAACCCCCAGTCATAGTCGGCAAAGACATGGCCGACGCGCGCCAGATCGGCAATCACATCCGGCTCGGCGGCGACCAGCGCATTGCGCGCCGCATCGTTGGCGGGCGGGTTGGGGCCCATGTCCAACTGCCCGTTAAACGGGTTGCCGTTCTGGATGGCCTCGAAGAAGACGCGCGTGCGGCCCTCCGCCGCAGGCTCGCGGTTGGTCTCCTGCACATTGCTCAACCCCGCGAAGTCGCCGCCGATCTGCGCCAGCGTGTTGGCAAGCGCGGCGTTGTTGGCGGGCAGCGGGAAATAGCCGGTGGTGAGATCAAACCGATAGGTGCGCTCGCGCGTTTCGTTCGTCAACTGGTCGCCGGCGGGCGCGCCGGGATGCGCCAGCCCTGTCGCCCAGTTGATCCCCGCGCCGGGATATTTGGCGTTGAACTGCTGGATCAAGGTGGCATTGGTGGGCCGGTGGCCGTGGGGAAAACCCACAAACCAAAACTCGATAAAATAGAGATCGGTCGCGGCCGGGGCATTGACATGATGCGGCCGCCAGTTGTCCGGCGTAAACTCAAACGCCTGCAGATGTTTGGGCGCGCGCACAATGGGGCGCTGCGCCTCGTCGCCGCCAAAGCCGGTGCTGAGCAGATGCAGCATATCTTGGCTTTGGCCCAGCGAGCAGCCGCGGATGTTAAGCGTCGTGCGCGCATCCACCACGCCGTCCACCAACGGCTGCAGCGCATGGCTGGCGATGGCATCCTGCAGCGTAAAGGTGTTGGCCTGGTGGAAGGCCGGGTCCTGCCCGGCGGGCACATCCACCACCGGGATCGACATGCCGCCTTCCTCGTTGGCATGCACGACGATATTGACCTCGCCCCAGGGCAGACCGTTGGCCGGGCGGTTTGCGTCCAGATGGTTGCGCACCTCCAGCAGCGTGCGCAGGTTGGTGACCAGACGGCCCGCGGGGTGCAGCGTAAAATGCGCCGTCGCGCCAGTGTAGAAAAGATTGTCGGTGCCGGGCGGGTCCTCGCCCATAATAAAGGTGATCGACGTGCGGTCGCCCTGCGGCGCGGCGGCGAGCGCGGCCTGCTGGCGCACAAAATCGAGCAGCCGCGT
>JADLFO010000043.1 GCA_020845455.1 Caldilineaceae bacterium | reverse complement strand
CTGTAGATATCGCTAGTGCCGCATAGAAAGCCTGGCTATGCCCGAACCATTTCAGATCGGCGTCTCCGCCGACTTTCAAACTGACGCCGCCGGACGGCTCGAACCCGCGCTCGACGCCATCTTCGACCCGCTGCCGCAGGTCGCCTATCGCTATTTTGAACCCAGCGGCCAAGACGCCCAGGGTGCGGTCGTCGCCCCCGCCGATATCGCCGAGTTCGACGGCGTCTTGGTGCTCAACGCTCGCTTTGCGCCCGCCTCGTTTGGCCCCGACCCGCGTCTGGCGGTGATCGCGCGCTGGGGCGTCGGCTATGACCGCATCGACGTGCCCGCCTGCACCGCGGCGGGCATTGCCCTTGCCATCACCGTCGACGCCGTGCGCCGCCCGGTGTCCGAAGCCATCCTCACCTTGATCTTGGCGCTGGCCAAACGGCTGCCCGAAAAAGACCGCGTCGTGCGCGCCAACCGCTGGGACCTGCGCGGGGCCGCGCCCGCCGTTGGGCTGCGCGACAAGGTCGTCGGCAGCGTGGGCTTGGGCAACATCGGCAGCGATATGTTTCGCCTGCTCGCCCCCTTCGGCCTGGGGCGCAAGCTCGCCGCCGACCCCTATGCCCGGCCCGAACATGCCGCCGCCCTGGGCGTCGAGTTGGTAGACATCGACACCGTCTTCCGCGAGTCGGACTTCGTCACGGTCAACTGCCCGCTCATGCCGGAGACGCAGGGGCTGGTCAACGCCCGGCTGCTGGCGCTGATGAAACCCACCGCCTATCTGATCAACACCGCCCGCGGGCCAATCATGGTCATGCAGGACGTGACCGACGCCCTGGCCGCGGGCCGCATCGCCGGGGCCGGGCTGGACGTCTTCGACCCCGAACCCCTGCCCGCCGATCACCCGCTGCTGCGTATGGACAACGTAATCCTGTCGCCCCATTCCTTGGCCTGGACCGACGACCTCTACCGCGACAACAGCCGCTTCGCCTGCGAAAACATCCTGACGGTGCTGCGCGGCGAGACCCCGCGCTACCTGGCCAACCGTGAGGTGACCGCGTCGCCCGCCTATCGCGCCAAACTCGACCGCCTGGCCGCGGCCTGGGCCGCCTGGCAAAGCAGCCCCACATGAACGCAGACCAGGCCATCGGCAGTTCCAAGACACTTGTGCAACCTATTTGGAAAGGATACCCCACGCTATGAAGCCCAATCGCTTCAAACAACGCCTTGCCGAAGGCAAAGTCCCGGTCGGCCACATGGTTTTGGAATTTGGTGTGCGCAGCCTGCCGCGCATGTTGGAGAACGCCGGGCTAGACTTCGTGCTGATCGACACCGAGCATTCCGCTTTCTCCACCAGCGAGATCGCCGACCTCATCGCCTGGTTCCGGGCGACCGATATCGCCGCCTTTGTGCGCGTGCCCCAAGTGCAGTACCACTGGATCGCACGCACGTTGGATTTGGGCGCGATGGGGATCATGATCCCCAATGTGAAAAATGCCGCCGAAGCCAAGGCCATCGTCGACGCCGCCAAATACGCCCCGCTCGGCCGGCGCGGGGTGATCATGGGCAACGCCAATACCGATTTCCAGACCCTTTCCCCCGCCGACTTCCTGGTCGAATCCAACCGCAACACGACCATCATCTGCCAGATCGAGAGCGTGGAAGGGCTGGAAAACCTCGAAGCGATCGCGACCACGCCCGGCGTCGACGTGCTCTGGGTCGGCCATTTCGACCTCACCCAGTCGATGGGCATCCCCGGCCAGTTCCATCACCCGCACTTTTTGGAGGTGATTCAGACCGTGGCGGAGACGGCACGCCGCCACAAACTGGGCGCAGGCGTCCAACCCGGCTCCTTGGCCCAAGCCGAAGAATGGATGAAGATCGGGTATAATGTGATCTCCTACAGCGGCGACTATGCCGTCTACACGGCGGCGCTGACACAGGCCGTCACCGAAGTCCAAAAGCTCGCCGGGCGCGTTCTTGCCTGACGCCCGTGATTGATCGAGGGTCTATGCCATCTGAATTCACCTTACACGAAATTGCCCGGCTGCCCCTGCCTGGCGACAATGTCGCCATCGTCACCCAGCGCGTCGAAGCCGGTACGGTCATCCATGACCAAGCACAGCGTTACACGTTGAGCCATACTCTGCTCGAAGGCCACCGCTTCGCCGTTCGCCCCATCGCCGCCGGCGAAGCCCTGCTCTCCTGGGAACTGCCCTTCGGCTATGCCACGCGGCCCATTGCCCCAGGGGAATATGTCTGTAATGCCGGGATGCTGGAGGCGCTGGCCGGGCGCATCATCGACTTCAGCCTGCCCGCCGCGCCCAACTTCGAAGACCACATCGAACCCTATGCGCTGGATGAGCGCGCTTTTGTCCCTGCCGAGCCGGCCCGCCGCTATCTCCAGGAGCGCACCTTTCTGGGCTACCGGCGCAGCGGCGGGCGCGGGGTGGGCACGCGCAACTTTATCGTGCTGCTAGGGACTAGCTCACGCACGGGAAGTTATGTCAAACAGCTTGAAGAACGCGTCAAGACGCTGGCGGCGGGCTATCCCAACGTCGACGGCATCGTCGCCGTGGCGCACACCGAAGGCGGCAGCGACCACCCCAATAACCTGGAGCTAGTGCTGCGCACGCTCGCGGGGTTCATGCTCAACCCCAACGTAGGTGCGGTCTTGGCGGTCGACTACGGCGTTGAGCCGGTGACCAATGCCCTGCTCGAACGCTATATGCAGGAGCATGGCTATGCGCTGGATACCGTGCCCCACCGCTTCTTGTCGCTGACCGGCCCCTTCCAAGCCACCTTGGAGACAGGCGAGGCCCAGGTGCGCGCCTGGCTGCCGCTGGTCAACCAGACGGAGCGCACGCCCGAATCGCTCTCGCACCTGCGCATCGCGCTGCAGTGCGGCGGGTCCGATGCTTTCTCCGGCATCTCCGGCAACCCGCTCGCCGCCTGGGTGGCGCAGGAGGTGATCCGCTATGGCGGCGCGGCCAACCTGGCCGAGACCGACGAGCTGATCGGCGCGGAATCCTATGTCTTACAGCGCGTGGCCAACCTCGCCACCGCCCAGAAATTCCTGGCGACGGTTGAACGCTTCAAGGAACGCGTCGCCTGGCATGGACACAGCGCCGAGGGCAACCCCTCCGGCGGCAACAAGTACCGCGGGCTATACAACATCGTGCTCAAATCAATCGGCGCGGCCATGAAAAAGGACCCGACCACGCGGCTCGACGCCGTGATCGACTACGCCGAGCCGATGACCGCGGGCGGCTATTACTTTATGGACAGTCCCGGCAACGACCTTGAAAGCATCGCCGGACAGATCGCATCGGGCTGCAACATCATCTTCTTTGTCACCGGCAATGGCTCGATCACCAACTTCCCCTTTATACCCACGGTCAAGATCGTGACCACCACGCGGCGCTACAAACTCCTGCGCCGCGAGATGGATGTCAACGCCGGGGCCTATCTGGACGGCACGCCCATGGACGAGTTGGGCCGCCAAATGCTGGAGCTGACCGTCAACGCCGCGTCCGGCACGCGCACGGTGGGCGAAAAAGCAGGCCATGCCCAAGTGCAGATCTGGCGCGACTGGCGGCAGACCGACGCCGGCCGGCTGGCCGAGCTGCAGGCCCAGCCGCTGCCAAACGGCGACAGCCTCACCCTCGCCCCGCCCGCACACAGCCCGCAGGTCGAGTTTCATACTGTCCAGGCCAATGGCAGCCATGCCTTGGATCGCGTGGCGCTGATCCTGCCCACCAGCCTCTGCGCCGGACAGGTGGCGCGGCTGGCGGCCGAACGCCTCAACCGCAAGGCGCTGGGCCGCGACCGGGGCGTCTCGCGCTTTGTGACGCTGGTACATACCGAAGGCTGCGGCAATTCGGCGGGGTCATCCGAGGAGTTGTACATCCGCACCATGCTCGGCTATCTGCGCCACCCGATGGTCGCGCGCTGTCTGCTGCTCGAACACGGCTGCGAAAAGACCCACAACGACTACATGCGCGGCCAATTGCAGCAGCAGGGCATCGACCCGACGCGGCTCGGCTGGGCCAGCGTGCAGATGGACGGCGGCATCGACAGCGTGATGGGCAAGATCGAAACCTGGTTCAGCCAAGCCCTGGCCGAAGGCGCGTCGCCCACATGGGGCCAAGCGGGGCTAGAAGCTCTGCGCATCGGCCTGGCCGCCGCTGGACCGTTGAGCGAAGGCGCGGCCGCCGCCCTGGCCGAACTGACGCGCGCCGTGGCCGCCGCCGGCGGCAGCGTTGTCATCCCCCAGAACGCTGCGCTGCTCTCGTCGCCAACCTTCTTAACGGCCACGTTGGGCGACCGGCCCGCCATGCCCACGCTGGCCTACGGCGCGGCCACAGATGCCGCCGGGCTGCAGATTATGGAGACGCCCACGGCACACTGGGTCGAGACGCTCACCGGCTTGGGCGCGACCGGCGTCGACGTGATCGTCGCCTCTGTGGGCGAGCATTCGCTCCAGACTCACCCTATGATCCCGCTGCTCCAGATCACCGACCGCGCCGATGTGGCCGCCGCCTTTGGACCCGACCTCGATCTGGTTTTGCAGGGTGACACGGCAGCCTGGCCCGAAGCCATCCTCCAGCGCATCGCCGAGGTGGCGGCAGGCGACTATAACCCGCGGCTCTACACGTTGGGCAATGTCGACTTCCAGGTGACGCGCGGTCTGCTCGGCGTCTCGATGTAAACCGCACCCTGTCCAGAAAAACAGAGCGGGCCGGAGTCGTGGCGACTCCGGCCCGTTTTTGTGTCCACAACAATCCTGTTACTGGGGCTGGTCCTCGCCCATCACGATGCGCGCGAAGAAGACCTGCGTTTGGGGCGACGCGTCGTCCTTGGCAACGACCACGGCCAACAGTTCGTTCTTGTCGCCGCTCTCCTTGCCAAAGACGCAGATTGCGCCCACGCTTTCGTCGCCCGTATCGCCCATACAGCCGCGCGCGTCGGCGGAGTCCCACCCGGCCTGCTCCATACGGTCCTGCGTATAGTATTCCTGCACAGCCGCCGGCGTAGCGGACGTAGTAAACGAGATAAAGTCAAAGCGATCCTGTGTCATGGCCTGCAGCGCCATGCGCGCCGCCACGGGCATCTGCAGGTCGGCCTTGGTCAACCCGTCCATGCGCGGCACATCGGACCAAAGCTCCGAGACCGTGCCCGACGACGTGCTGAGGCCAAACAGCGAGCCGAGGATGCCACAGGCCGAGGTAAAGAGCATTGCTCCCAGCAGGAGCGCAAAGAGGGTCCGGCGATAGTGCTTCATGGTGCTTTCTCCCAAAACGGTAAACAGGCAACAAACCAGCGGATGCGCTGCACAGAGCACAAGTCAGATCGGGCGCACAAAAAAAGTGGGGCTTCCCGTATCTCGTGAGAAGCCCCAGTAGCGCATACGGGATTCGAACCCGTGTCTCTGCCTTGAGAG
>JADLFO010000042.1 GCA_020845455.1 Caldilineaceae bacterium | reverse complement strand
GGTGAAGGACTATCTTGCCGGGCGGCAGGTGGCCGTGCGCATGCCGCACCAGGACTTGATCTAGGCGGGCGGGGTCTATGCTGCAGGCCGAACGGTTGGAGGTCGAGCCGTTTCTTCAGGCGGTGCGGTTTGACGCGGCGGGGCTGGTGGCAGCCATTGTACAAGATGCCGCCACGCACGAGGTATTAATGGTGGCGTGGATGAACGCCGAAAGCCTGCGGCGCACGCTGGAACTGGGCGAGACGGTCTTTTGGAGCCGCAGCCGCCAGGAGTATTGGCATAAGGGCGCGACCAGCGGGAATATGCAGCGGGTGGTCGACCTGCGCGTCGACTGCGACGGCGACGCGCTGCTGATCCGTGTGGAGCCGGCAGGCCCTGCCTGCCATACGGGGGCGGTTAGCTGCTTTTACCGCGGTCTCGCCACCTATGGGCCATAGAACAACACGTCACAGGGAAATGTACTCCCTGTTCAAAGTGACCAACCACATCAGGCCGCGGATGCAGGCGCGAGGCGATGATAGAAGGAAACCATGACGAGTGTAGCGGAGCAGGTGTTTCAGATTGTGGAGGGGCGCAAGGCCAGCGCGCCGGCAGAGTCGTATACGGCGAAGCTATATGCCGCGGGCGAGACCGAGATTTTGAAAAAGATCGGCGAGGAGGCGGTCGAGGTCGTGGTGGCGGCGAGCCGCGAGAGCGACGCGCGCGTGGTCTATGAGATGGCCGACCTGGTCTATCACAGCATGGTCTTGTTGGCGGCGCGCGGGCTGCGCTGGCAAGATGTGGAGGCGGAATTGGCGCGGCGCATCAAGTGAGGGCGCGGTCATCGGGGCGATCTGCGGCTGAAAAGTTGCAGGTTTGACACGCCTGATGTAAGATCATATTGTAGATTGAACACCTTAGCCATTCCCTGAAAGTCGTCAAGATCGTGCGGATGCGCAGCCAGACAGAGCGCGGAATCCGTGATGATTTGGGCGGCTTTTTTGTTGTGACAATTTGGGCCGTGGAGTCAGATCGAATGTCGCCAGAAAGGCAGAGCCAAGATGAAAATGCAGCAGGCTGACGCCTCGGAGCCTCCCGATTGGCGCCAAGTTATCCCGCATCCTTGGGAGGATGTATCGCCTAAGCAGTGGCAGGACTGGCGCTGGCAGTTGAGCCATCGCCTGAACAGTGTGGAAGATTTTGCCCGGGTTATCCGCTTGACGTCCGACGAACTTGCCGGGCTGTCGGCCCCCGGGCATTTTCGTGTGGATGTGACGCCGTACTTTGCCGGCTTGATGGACCCGGACGACCCGCATTGTCCCATCCGCCGGCAGATCATGCCGACGGCGGCGGAGCTAGCGCCTTTTAACGCCGAGATGGTGGACTCGCTAAACGAGGAGGCGCATTCACCGGTGCCTGGGCTAGTGCATCGCTATCCGGACCGCGTCTTGATGTTGGTGACGACCCAGTGCGCCAGCTACTGCCGCTATTGCACGCGCAGCCGCATTGTGGGCGACCCGAGTGCCCAGTTCAGCCGGCGCGACTATGATCGGCAGATCGAGTATATCGCGCAGACGCCGCAGGTGCGGGATGTGCTGTTGTCGGGGGGCGACCCGCTGACGATCCCGCAGCGCGTGCTGGAGGATCTGCTGCGCCGGCTGCGCGCCATTCCGCATGTGGAGATCGTGCGCATTGGCACGCGCGTGCCCGTCTTTCTGCCGCAGCGCATCACGCCCGATCTGGTGGAGATGCTGCGCCAGTTCCATCCGCTGTGGATGAATATCCATTTCAACCACCCGCGAGAGATCACGCCGGAGGTGGCTACGGCCTTGGCGCGGCTGGCCGATGCGGGCATTCCGTTGGGCAGCCAAACCGTGCTGCTGGCGGGCGTCAACGACTGTCCCAATGTGCAGAAGGAACTCTATCAACGGCTGGTGCGCCATCGGGTGCGCCCCTACTATCTCTATCAGTGTGACCTTGTGCATGGAGCGGGGCATTTCCGCACGCCGGTGGCCGTGGGGCTGGAGATCGTGGAGGCGCTGCGCGGGCACACGTCGGGGTATGCGGTTCCAACCTATGTAATCGACGCGCCGGGCGGCGGCGGCAAAGTGCCGATCATGCCCAACTATGTTTTGAGTCAGTCGGTAGACCGCATCGTCGTGCGCAACTATGAGGGCTATATGAGCGCGTATACTCAGCCGGACGACTACGCACGCCATGACCCGACGACATGCCCGGCGTGCCAAGCGCGGCGCGCCGCGCTTGGCGAGGCAGGCCAGGAGGGGGTGAGCGGGCTGCTCAACGGCAGCAGGCTGGAGATTGCGCCGGAGGGGTTCGCGGCGACGCATCAGCGGGTGACGAGCATTGACTGGCAGGCGGTCAAGTCGGACCTGACGCCCGCGCATACACGGATGAACGGCGCGAGCCATGGATAAGCCGTTCGGGCTGCGCCCGCTGCAGGTAGCGGTCTTGGCGAATTTGAAGAAGAACGCGCCGAGTTGGCCGGGCATGTCTCCTGACCAGTGGGACGATCTGGACTCGGAGACGACGATCGAGGCGTTGTTCGCGGCGTTGGAGCAGGGCGGCCACAAGGCCACTTTCCTGGAAGGTGACCGTACGCTCTTTGCCAATCTGGAAAAACTGCGCCCGGATATCTGCTTCAACATCTGCGAAGGCCACTTTGGCGACGCGCGCGAGGCGCAGGTTCCGGCGCTGCTCGAAATGCTGCGCATCCCCTACACGGGGTCGAAGGTGTTGGCCTTGGGCTTGGCATTGGACAAGCCGATGACCAAGCGGGTGTTGAGCTATCACGGGCTGCCCACGCCGGAGTTCCAGGTGTTTGAGCGGGAAGGCGAGCCGCTGGACGCGCGGCGCGCCTTCCCGCTCTTTGCCAAGCCCAGCCGGGAGGGGACGGGCATGGGGGTCAGCGCGCAGTCGATCGTCCACGACGAGGTGGAATTGCGCGCCCAGTTGCGTGCGATCTTTGCACGCTACGATCAGCCGGCGCTGGTCGAGCGCTTTATCGAAGGCCGCGAGGTCACGATGGGGGTGGTCGGCAACCTGATGCCGCCTGTGGCGCGGCGGATGCCGGAGGATGAAGGCGCACCACGCGTCTCTAAAGGGCTGCACTTCTTCCCGCCGCTGGAGGTGGATATGGCGCGCTACCCGGCGGAGGAGGGGGGCGTCTATTCGAACCGGCTGAAAGTGGAACTGGCGCATGAGTTTCACTATCACTGCCCGGCGCCGCTGCACGAGGAGCAGGTGGAGCGGCTGCAATGGCTGACGGCGGCAGTCTTCCGCGTGACCGGCTGTTTGGATGTGGCGCGCGTCGACTATCGGCTGGACGCCGCCAACGGCGACGAACCGCTGGTTTTGGAGATCAACCCGCTGCCGGGGCTGAACCCAGGGTATTCGGACCTGTGCGTGGAGGCCGCCGCGGACGGCTGGAGCTATGAAGCGTTGATCAACCGCATCTTGGCGGAGGCCTGCCGGCGTTACGGGCTGGGTTAGGAATTCCGCCCGTTCAGCGCCGATGGTAGAATGGGAACGCCGGCGTCGAGTTCGCCCGCCGCAAAGGGTGAACCCGTGGAGATTCAATGGTTGCGTAGGCCCGTGTACGGCAGGGTCGTACGGCGTGGGGGAGCAAAGGAGTAAAACGTATGGCCGTTGCAGCGCAGGAATTGGCAATGGATCGCAGGATGGCGGTGGAGGGCGACGGCCCGGCACGGGCCTTTGAGCGCTTTGCCTTCGAAGGGCTGACCTTCGACGACGTTCTTTTGGTTCCCGGCTATACGGAGCGGCTGCCGTCGGAGGTAGACCTGAGCATCCGGCTGCATGAGCGATTACATCTCAACATCCCTGTGCTCAGCGCGGCCATGGATACCGTCACCGAGGCAGAATTGGCGATCGCACTGGCGCGGCAAGGCGGGTTGGGGGTCGTGCATCGCAATCTGACGCCGCAGCAGCAGGCCGAGGAGATCGACAAGGTCAAGCGCAGCGAGAGCGGGATGATCGTGGACCCAGTGACGCTGCCCCCAACGGCGACGCTGGCAGAGGCCGAGGCAGTGATGAGCCGCTACCGGATCAGCGGCGTGCCGATCACCGACGAGAGCGGCAAGCTGGTGGGCATCTTGACGAACCGCGACGTGCGCTTTGCTACCGATTTTAGCCGGCCCATCGCCGACTATATGACGCAGGAGAATTTGATCACGGCGCGGCTGGGCACCACGCTGGCCGATGCCCAGGAGATCCTACACCGCTACCGGATTGAGAAACTGCCTTTGGTCGACGAGCACGGGTATCTGAAGGGGTTGATCACCTATAAGGACTTGCTCAAGCGCCAGGATTATCCGTTTGCGGCCAAGGATGAGCGCGGGCGGCTGCTGGTAGCGGCGGCGGTGGGAGTGGGGGCGCACGGTCTTGAGCGCGCCGACGTGTTGGTTGAGGCGGGTGCGGATGCGCTGGCCGTCGATACGGCGCACGGCCACAGCCGCAATGTGATCGAGGCGATCCGGCGGATGCGCAAACGCCACCCGGCAATGCCGATCCTGGCCGGCAATGTGGTCACCCGCGCCGGCGTGCGTGATCTGGCAGAGGCGGGTGCGAGCGCGATCAAGGTGGGCGTGGGCGCGGGGTCGATCTGTACGACGCGCATTGTCAGCGGGGCGGGGATGCCACAGTTGACCGCCATTGTCGAATGCGCCGAGGAGGGGCGCCGTCTCAACATCCCTGTGATCGCCGACGGCGGGATCCGCTACAGCGGCGATATCACCAAGGCGGTGGCCGCGGGCGCGTCGGCGGTGATGCTGGGCAGTCTGCTGGCCGGGCTGCACGAATCGCCGGGCGATATTGTGATCCGTGAAGGGCGCTCGTTTAAGGAATATCGCGGTATGGGTAGCCTGGGCGCGATGAAAGGGCGGGCGAGTGACCGCTACCAGACCGCACAGAACGGGCAAGAGTCGGCCAGCCCCGATATCAGCGGCAAGACGGTCCCCGAAGGTATTGAGGGGCAGGTCCCCTATAAGGGCTTTTTGAAGGACTTTGTGCTGCAACTGATGGGCGGGCTGCGCAGTGGGATGGGGTATGTGGGCGCGCAGGATATCTTTGACCTGTGGGAGAAGGCGCGCTTTGTGCGGATAACGGCGGCGAGCTATCAGGAAAGCCATCCTCACAGCGTGATCATTACCAAGGAAGCGCCTAACTACCAGATTCAACCGGGCCGCTAGGCCGCGACGGTTAACAGAAGCAAGGATAAGACGTTGGGCGATCCCGTCCTGCCGCGCTATGCGGGCAAAGTGGCGATCATCACGGGCAGCAGCACGGGCATCGGCGCGGCAGTGGCGCTGCGGCTGGCGCAAGAGGGGGCGCGGGTCGTGCTGTCGGGCCGGCGTGTGGCGCTGTTGGAGGCGAAGGCCGAGAGCTTGCGGCAGCGCGGCTTTGCGGTGGCGGCGGTGCCCGGCGATGTCGTGACCACGGCGGCAGAGGTCGTGCGCACGGCAATTGAGACGTTTGGCCGGCTGGATGTGTTGGTCAATAATGCGGCGATCTCGGCGGGGATGGGGATCGAGGAGATGACGCCGGAGGCCTGGCAGAACGTACTGACGACCAACTTGAGCGGTGCGTTTGAGATGGTGCGCCATGCGCTGCCCCATCTGGCGGTGACAAAGGGCGTGATCCTCCAGATCAGCAGCATCAGCGCTGTGGCGGGCGAGTTTGACGATGTGGCGTATGCGGCCAGCAAGGCCGGTTTGGAAGGCTTTAACCGGAAGCTGGCGCTGGAGGCGGCGCGCTATGGCGTGCGCTCGAATGTGATCCGGCCCGGGCTGATCCTGACAGAAGCGTTTGAACAGATGCCCCAGGACTTTTTTGAGTCACAGATCCCGTTGATCCCCATGGGGCGTATTGGGCTGCCGGAAGACATTGCCCACGCCGCGGCCTTTTTGTGCTCGGACGATGCGGCGTTTATCACGGGCACGATTTTGACGGTGGATGGCGGCGAATCGGCCAAATAGCGTGCCGACGGCGTGAGGCGCATGCACGGCATTCGCCGTGACATTTCGCCGTGACATTTCGCCGGGCAGGGGCTGGGCCATACTCCTCTGTGTTTCGTTAACCGTAGCTCCAATAACTATCGCTCCAATAACCATAGCTTGCGTGCTAGAAGAGGCATCACATGGCTGTCACTGCGGTGGTCGGCGCCCAATGGGGCGACGAAGGAAAAGGACGCGTGATCGACTACTTAGCGCAGAAGGCGGATGTGGTCATCCGTTTTCAGGGGGGGGACAACGCGGGCCATACGGTGATCAATGAGTTTGGTAAGCACGCACTGCATCTGATCCCAAGCGGCATTTTCAATCCAACCACTGCCAATCTCATCGGGTCGGGGTGTGTCGTCAACCCACGGTCGCTGCTGGACGAGATGGCGAAGCTGGAGCAGGCGGGCGTTGTCCTGGACAACCTGTGGATCAGCACGCGCGCACAGATGGTGATGCCCTATCACCGGCAGTTGGATGTGCTGGAGGAAGCGGCGCGCGGGAAAGATACGATCGGCACGACCAAGCGCGGCATTGGCCCCGCCTATGCGGACAAGGCTGCCCGTTCCGGGCTGCGCATGGGCGACCTGCTGCAGCCCGATTGGCTGGAGACGCGGCTCGACAGCGCGCTGGCTACCGTCAACCGCAAGATCGAAATCTTGGGCGGAGAGCCGGTGTCAGGCGATGAGTTGTACGCGTTGTGTATGGAGTATCGTGAGAAGCTGGGGCCGCGCATCGTCGATTCTGTGCCGCTGGTGCGGCGCGCCTATGAAGCGGGCCGGCGGATCCTGCTGGAGGGGCAGCTCGGCGTGATGCGTGACCTGGATTGGGGCATCTATCCCTATGTGACGAGCAGCAACCCGACGGCTTCGTACGCGGCGTCTGGAGCCGGGTTGCCGGCGCGCGCCATTGACGAGGTCTACGGGGTGGTCAAGGCCTACAGCACGGCGGTGGGGGACGGCCCTTTCCCGGTCGAGTTGGTGGACGGCGTGGGGGAGAAGCTGCGCAGCATCGGCGAGGAATTTGGCGCGACCACAGGCCGCCCGCGGCGCTGCGGCTGGTTTGACGGGGTGGCCATCCGCTACGCTGCTTGGCTCAACGGCATGACCGGGCTGGCGATCACCAAGTTGGACGTGCTGGACAGCTTTGAGTCGATCAAGGTCTGCGTGGGCTATCAGTTGCCGTCAGGTGAGGTGATCGGCGACTCGATGCCCGATACGCCTGTGCTTTATCAGGTGACGCCGCTTTTTGAAGAGTGGCCAGGGTGGCAGACCTCGACGGCCAACTGCCGGCGCTGGGATGATCTGCCGGCGGCGGCGCGCGCCTATGTGGCGCGGCTGAGTGAACTGGCGGGCGTGCGCCTGGCCTATATTTCGGTGGGGCCGGAGCGCGAGCAGATGTTTGAGGTGTAGCGCGCCGCGTTAGCCTGTCTGGCTGCGGACAGAGTCGAACGTGTCGAAGTCGTCGGTGATGAAGTCGATGATGCGTTCACCCAGCGCGACGGGCGCTTCGATCATGGGGCTGTGGCCGGTATTGCGCAGGACTTCGAGGTTGGCCGCGCCGGGGATAGCGACGAGCGTGCGCGTCGTGGCGTCGCGGTCGACAAGGATATCCTGATCGCCCCAGACCAGGAGCGTGGGCAGCGTGAGGCGGCGGGCATCGGCGAAGCGATTCCAACGCCCCAGGGCGGTCGCGACCGCTGAGAATGCCGCGGGGGCCATGGCCTGGGCGTCGGTCACCAGTTGTTGAAAAAAGGCGACCTGGTCGACGGGGCCGGAGGCGTCGATGCCCGGATAGGTGGGCATGAGCGTGGCTAGGGCCTGCGCCAGCAAGTCGCGGTTGTAGCGCATCTCGTCGAGCAGGCGCAGCACCTCCAACGGCGTATAGACCCCCTCTACAGGCACGGTGTCCACCAGCGTCAGGGTGCGCAGCAGGTGCGGATGACGTAGCGCAAACTCCACGGCGATGGCGCCGCCGCTCGCATGGGCCACTAGATCGACCTCGCTCGGCCCCCAGACCTGTACGAAGGCGGCGATGTCCTCGGCCTGATCCTCGATGTCATAGCCATAGTCGGGCTTGTCCGACGCGCCGCAGCCGCGCAGGTCGGGCGCAGCGGCGCATATCTCATCCGGCAGAATGGCAAAGAAGGGTTCCCACCAGCGGCCTGTGGCGAAGCTGCCATGCAGCAGGAGCATCGGCAGGCCATCGGCGTCGCCGTGCAGCCGGTAGTGAAAGTTTAGGCGCGTGGTAGCGAGGGTGTGATGGCGGATGGCGCCCATGCTCATCCTCGATCCTGTGCGTGCTGCCGTTCTTGTTCGTCGGGCAGGAAGAGCAGCAGGAGGACGGCGGCGGCCGCCGCGGGCTGCGGCCCCTGGACAGACCCGACCTCCTCTTCGCCGAAGATCAGCCCTGCTTGAATGACCGTGCCATCGGGGTCGAGCCAGCCGAGCGCGCCGCCCTCGAAAAGTCCGTGGCTGTGGACTTGGCCGTCGGGGGTGAAGGCGCCGAGTTCGCGTTCATCGTATTGAGTGTCGCGGAAGACGCGCCCCTGGGCGTCGACGCGGCCGATGGGCAGGCCCTCGTTCCAGCGGATGCGGTAGATACGGCCGTCCGAGGTGAGAAAGCCGACCGATTCATCGGCGTGTTCGGCTCCGCTGTGATGGCGGCGCGCGATCAGTGTAAACGGCCCGTCGGGGGGGTAGGATATTCGCGTAGTCATTAGTTGCCGATCTCCGTTACTTGAGCAGACACTGCGGCCAAGATATCTGAGTTGGCCGCTGCGAGCAGGGGGAAGGACTGGGTGCGGAAGTCGTTTGCCTGTGCCGGAAGGGGGAAGGGCAAGGCGCTGCCGCCCAATGGCCGAATCACACCGCCTGCTTCGGCGAGGATGAGCAGGGCGGCGGCGAGGTCCCAGATTTTGGGCGTTGCTTCGATGGCGGCGAGCGCGGAGCCGTCGGCCACCTTGAGCATATGATAGGCGGCGCTGCCGAGGATGCGCGGTTTGAGCGGCGTGTCGACGCGATAGCGGCGGCCCGTACGTGTGCAGCACATGATGAAGTGCTGGTTGTCGATACGGCGATCAGCGGCGGTGGAGATGGGGAGACTATTGAGGGTAGCTCCATGGCCCTTTTCTGCGGCAAATACTTCGTGTAGCGATGGAAAGATCACTGCACCAATCGCCGGAACCCCCCAATCCAACAACCCAATACTAACGCCCCAGATCGGAAGACCGCGCGCAAAATTAGTGGTTCCATCGATTGGGTCCACGACCCAGGTGAAACGCAGAGCAGAATCGTAGGTAGTAGTGCGTTCTTCGCTCAACACGGCATGCGTAGGGTAGATTTCGCCGAGACGCTTGGCGAGCAATTCGTCGACCGCTTGATCGGTCTGCGTCACCAGTGTGCCGTCAGGTTTGCGGGTGGGAGTACGCGCTCCTGTCAGATGCTCGATCAGCGCGGTGGCTTCGTCGAGCAGGCGCAGCGCGGTGTTGAGGTATGGGGCGTAGGAAGAATTTTGCATCATGGCAGGCT
>JADLFO010000041.1 GCA_020845455.1 Caldilineaceae bacterium | reverse complement strand
TTCCTCGACGAGCAGCAGGTCCCCGCCACCTTTTTTGTCGTGCCCCACGGCAACGGCAAGCCGCTGGACCAAAAGCCGGAGTGGCTGCGCCTGCTGCAGCGCGCCCGCGACGCCGGCCATGATCTGGAGCATCACGGCTTCGACCACAGTTCCTGCTTTGAGTTTGGCATCCCGCCCAACTTTATGATCGATATTCTGCCGCCCGATGTTCAAGCTGCCTATGCCCAGACGCCGGAACGCTTTACGCAGCATCACGGCTATGCGGCCCTGCGCGACAGGCTGGAACAGGGGCGCGACATCTTGAGCGGCGTCTTTGGCTATGTGCCGCGCGGTTTCCGCGCCCCTTGCCTCGCCATGTGCGATGCCGGCTACCGCGCCCTGCGCGACCTGGACTTTGCCTGGAGTTCCAACGAGGTCGTCAACCCGATGGGCTGGCGCTATATCAACCACGACTATAACCGCGGCGAACCGTGGCAGCCGGACGTGCCGCCGCACCCCTACCGCGCCGCCGGCGGGATCGTCGAAGCGCCCATGCACTCCGAATACACTTGGTTTCTGGAACCGGGCGATGTCGAGCGTCACTATGGCTTGATCCAGGCCGACTTTGACCGCACGCGCGCCGAGGGCGGCGCGTTTGTCGTGCTCTCGCACTACTACGCCATGACCGGCCCATGGGCTGCCGGGTTGGAGGTCTATCGCCGGCTCTTTGCCCATGCCCGCAATACAGGCGATGTACGCTTTGTCACGCTCAGCCAACTCGTGGCGGAAGCTAGGCAGTAGGCAGTGGGGAGTGGGCAGCAAAATCAGAGCCTGCACGCCAGAGCAGCCACGCTCTGATTTTGCCCCTACTCCCTACCCCCTGCTCCCTTCCGGCTACTCGCCACGGATCACTATCAATAGAAAGGCATCATTCTATGCAACCCCTTCGAGTGGGTTTGGTCGGCGCGGGCGGCAATACTGTGGGCGATGCGCGCGGGCTGCACCATGCGCGCCACCTCGCCGCGCTAGACGCCGGAACCATCGTCGCCGTCTGTGATATTGTGCCCGAAGCGGCCGAACGTGCAGCCGCACAGCTCAATGCCACCGCCTACACCGATTACGACCGCTTTCTGCGCCACGGGCTGGACCTGGTGATCATCGCCACGCCCGACACGCTGCACGCCCAGATGGCGGCCCAGGCCCTGGAGGCTGGGGTCGGCGTCGTCTCCGAAGTCCCCGCGGCCACAACCGTGGAGGATGGCCGCCGGCTGGTGCAAGCCTATCGCAGCAGCGGCGGCTTCTATATGCTGATGGAAAATTACGGCTATCGCGACGAGAACGAACTGCTGCGCCGCATGTTTCTCGCCGGCAAGTTTGGCGATGTCTACTTCGGCGAAGGCGAATATCTCCACGACTGCCGCGGCCTCAACCGCTTCCCGGATGGGTCGCTCACTTGGCGCGGCCAAGCCTTCTCCGGCTATGTCTATATCTGGCACAGCCTGCGCCCGCTGCTCTACATTCTCGACGACCGCCCCACGCGCGTCACGGCCATGACCACCGGCAAACCGGGCCGGCTGGAAGAAGCGATCCACATCCCCGACAACGTCGTCAGCCTGATCCAAACCGCCGCCGGTCGCCTGCTCAAGATCCGCGTCGATATCGTCTCCCCGCGGCCTCACATCATGGACTACTACGCGCTCCAAGGCACGCGCGGGGCTTTTGAAGGCGCGCGCAGCTACGGCGACCCGGCGCGCATTTGGCTCGAAGAACTGGAACCCGCCGACCGCCCCGGCAAGTCCGGACCCAGCGTCCACTGGCGGCCCTTGGCCGACCTCGAAGCCGAGTTCATCCCCGACCGCATTGCGGCCCGTGCCGAGGCCAAACGCACCGGGCACGGCGGTTCGGACTACTGGACGATGAAAGCCATGGTCGATGCCCTGCGCGGCGGCGCGCCGTCGCCGGTCGATGTCTTCCGCGCCCTCGACTGTTCGCTGCCGGGGCCACTGGCGCTGGAATCGGCGCGCGCCAACGGCACGCCCATCGACATCCCCGACCCGCGCACCTTCTAGACAAGAACGATCATGGACAACGTGCATACCCACACCTGGGACCCCGAACGCCATATCAGCGCCGCCACACGTGCCGAAGCCGACCGCTCGCGCGGCCGTCCTATGGACCTCTCGGTGGACTTTGACCGCTTTATGGCCGAAGAAGGCAACTTCTATGACAAGACCGTCGTCTTTGGGCTGAAGGCCAAGCTCACCGGCTTCTGGGTTCCCGACGCCTATGTGGCCGAGTTCGTGGGCCGCGCCCCAGACAAACTGGTGGGGTTTGCCGCCAGCGACCCCACCCAAGCCGGGGCGCTGGACGACCTGCGCCACGGCGTCGAAGAGTTGGGGCTGGCCGGCCTCAAGATGGCTCCCATGTACGCCGGGTTTGACCCGCGCGACCCGCGCTGCAACCCGATCTATGCCTACTGCCAGGAGCATGGCCTGCCCATCCTCTTTCACACCGGCACGACCTTCGCCCAGAACGCGCCGCTGGAATATACCCGCCCCTGGCTCTTTGACGAACTGGGCTTCCGCTACCCCGAACTGCGTATGGTGCTGGCGCATGTCGGTCACCCCTTCTGCGAAGAATGTCTGGTCGTGATCCGCAAACACCCGCACGTCTATGCCGACATCTCGGCGCTCTTCTACCGGCCTTGGCAGTTCTACAACATGCTGATCGCCGCGCAGGAGTACCATGTCACGCACAAACTGCTCTTTGGCACCGATTACCCCTTCGCCAAGGCCGCCGAGTCCATTGCAGGGCTGCGCAACGCCAACCGCATCGTGGGCGACAGCGGCCTGCCCCAAGTGACAGACGCGACCGTCGACAGCATTCTGAACCGCAACATCATCCAAACACTGGGCATCCGCCTATGAACGCCGCCCCGATGAAAGCCGCCACAATGAAAGCTGTCGTCCTGCAAGCGCTCAATCACGTCGTCTTGGCCGATGTACCGCGCCCCACACCTGCGTCGGACCAACTGCTCGTGCGCACCGCCGCGGCCACCATCTGCACCTCCGACCTGCAAGACATCGCGCACAACCCCTTTGGCGCGGCGCTCCCGCTGACCATGGGCCATGAAGGCGCAGGCACGGTGGTTGCCGTGGGCCAGGACGTAACCGGCTTTGCCGTGGGCGACCGCGTGGCGACCCACCCCGTCCACCCCTGTGGCCGCTGCGAGGCGTGCATCGGCGGCGCAGCCCATCTGTGCATGGAGATGGGCCATTTCGGCCTCAACATGCCGGGCGTCTTTGCCGAATCCTATGTCGTGCGCCAGGACCGCGCCCGGCGGCTGCCCGACAGCGTGCCCTTCGACGTGGCCGCGCTCTTCGAGCCGATCTGCGTCTGTCTGCAAGCGCTGGCCCAAGCGCGGCTGCGCCCCGGCGACCATCTTCTGATCCTGGGCGACGGCCCCTTTGGCCTGCTCATGGCGCGCCTGGCGCAGGAGATGGCGCTGGGCGACCTGGTGCTGGCGGGCCACCGCGACTTTCGCCTGGCCCGCGCCGGGACGGCGCGCACCGTCAACACTGCCGGCAGCGCCGACCTGACGCAAACGCTGCTCGCCGCACATGACAGCAGGGGCTATGACGCCATCATCCTGGCGACCGCACGCGCGCCGGTCAACGCCGTGCTTGCCTGTCTGCAACGCAAGGGGCGGCTTGTCCTCTTCTCCGCCGTGCCGGGCGATACGCCCGTCGACCTTTTCTCTGCGCATGTCAAGGAACTGGAACTGATCGGCGCGTGCAACGACCAAGACCGTCTGGACGATGCCTTGGCCTATCTGGCGGCGCACAGCGCCGATCTAGCCGACCTGGTGACCCACCATCTCCCCCTAGAGGACTATCAGGCCGCGCTCGACCTGGCAGCCCACGCCCACGACCGCGCCATCAAGGTCGCCCTGACAGTAGGTGAGGCATGAATTCAGGTGAGGCATGAAAATCGTCGACGTCGAAGCCATGGTGTTGGACACCGGCAAGAACTATCCTGACCCCAGTGAGGTCGCCGAAGCCCACGGTGTGCGCTTTGTGTCGTTGATCAAGGTCACCACCGACGAGGGCATCACCGGCTGGTCCGACATCGAAACCCAGCCGCATGTGGGCAAGGCGATTGTCGACGCGCCTTCCGGCGGCGTGGTGGGCTTTGAGTCGATCCGCGCCGCGCTGCTGGGCGAAGACCCGCTGGAGCATGAACGGCTCTGGCAGAAGATGAACCGCTATCTGGCCTACTATGGCCGCCAAGGCGCGGGCATCCAGATGATCTCCGGCGCGGATATCGCCCTGTGGGATATTGCGGGCAAGGCGCTCGATCAGCCCGTCTGCAAGCTCTTGGGGGCCTGCTATCGCGACCGCGTCAAAGCCTATGCCTCCACGCTCTTCCGCCCCACCCCGGATGCCATGCGCGCCGCCGTGGCCGAATACCTGGCGCACGGCTTCCGCGCCATCAAGTTTGGCTGGGGCGTCTTTGGCTATGACCTCAAACTGGATCTGGCCTTGGTGGCCGCGGCGCGTGCAGAGGCCGGCCCCGGCGTCGAACTGATGGTAGACGCCGGCTGGTATGGCACGACCCACGCCAACCCCTATAAGCCGCGTCCCTTGCAGGACTGGATCCGCTTGGTGCATGGGCTGGAAGAACTCGACGTCTTTTGGCTGGAAGACTTTCTCCACCCCGACAACTTCGCCGGGTTTGCGACCGTCGCCGGCCACACCACCACGCTGCGCCTGGCCGCCGGCGAGCAGTTGGCCGGCTATGACGCCTTTGAACGCCTGGCGGTCGAGGGCAAGGTCCACACGCTCCAGCCCGACCTCTCGCGCTGCGGCGGGCTGACCGTGGGCCGCCAGATCGCCGACTTCGCCGCGCGCCGCCAGATCGACTGCGTGCCCCATGCCTGGCTGACCGATCTGCTCAAGGCCGCGTCGCTGCATCTCAACGCCTATACCATGAACTCGCTCTATCTAGAGTACAATGTGTCGACGGCGTCCCTGCTCAATACCCTATGCCTCACGCCAATTCGCATGGTAGACGGCTATGTCCCTGTCCCCAGCGGCCCGGGTCTTGGCGTCGAGGTAGACGAACAGATCATCGAAAGATTTCGAGTGCTATGAACATTACTACGAACACCTCGCTGTCACCCCAGCCGCCCGATCTGGGCACACGGCAGGTCATGGCGATGGCGCGCGGCCTGCATGTCGCCGCCATTTGTGATGTCCTGGACGAACTGGGCTACCGCCACCAGGCCATGCATCAGCGTTTGCGCCCCCTGCTGCCCGATATCCGCGCCTGTGGCTTTGTCGGGCGCGCTCGCACCCTGCGCTGGATGGAGACGGATTACATTGTCGAAGAGGACCCCTACGGGCTGGAGTTGGACTTTATGGACAGCCTGCTGCCCGGCGAGGTCGTGATCCATTCCAGCGACCCCAGCGGCACCAACGCGCCTTGGGGCGAGTTGATGACCACCATCGCCCGACGCAACGGCGCGGTGGGCTGCGTCTGCGACAGCCAGATCCGTGACGCCGTACAGATCATCGAGATGGGCTTCCCTGTCTACTACACCGGCATCCGCCCGCTGGACTCGAAAGGGCGGGCGCGCGTCATGGCCTATGATGTCCCCGTGCGCTGCGGCGACGTCCTAGTCCACCCCCACGATCTGGTGGTCGCCGACTTCGACGGCGTGGTCGTGATCCCGCAAGCCGTGATCAGCCAGGCGCTGGCGATGGCGCAGGAGAAGATAGGCAAAGAGAACCAGGCGCGCCAGGAGCTGCTGGCGGGCAAAACCCTGCGCGAGGTGTATGACAAATACCGCGTGCTGTGAACCCTGGAGGACATACAAGAGGACATACAAGAGGACATACAAAACGGCCCGGACGTGAACACGTCCGGGCCGCTGCAGGCATCCCAGAGAGGACTTGAACCTCTGACCTCTACCTCCGCAGGGTAGCGCTCTATCCACTGAGCTACTGGGACACAATATGCCCTTGGTAAAACATGGCGGGGAGGGAGGGATTTGAACCCTCGAGGGATGTATTACACCCCTACCCACTTAGCAGGCGGGCGCACTCGACCGGGCTATGCGACCTCCCCACACATCCGCAGCAGACTTTGATCTTCCTCAGGCGGAGGGAGAGGGATTCGAACCCCCGGTGACATTGCTGCCACAGTTGTTTTCAAGACAACCGCCTTCGACCGCTCGGCCATCCCTCCTTGTGTCCGCACCCGCCTAACATGGCAGCGCAGACGTGGCCGACAAGTGACAGCAGGAAGCCCAGCAAAGTCTACCCGCTAACCATGCACAGTATACTCAGCGTCCCCCGTTCTGTCAAATACCCCTGCCCCTTTTGCCCGATACACCTGAGCCAGGGCCGGCGTGGGGTCGGTTGGTCCCAACTCAGGTGTTTTTCTGAACGTCAGCTTTGGCGGCGCTGGAGGATGGCCGCGCCCATCTGCGCCCCGGCTTCAGGCTCGGTGGCCGGTGTCACCTGAACCTCGAACAGGTCGCTCCAGGTAAGCGAAATCTCCATCAGCGGCTTATAATCCGACGTTTCGACGATCGCCAGCACAGCCGGATCGTTGCTGGCCGGCCAATACTCCCCCAGCACCTTTAGGTTGTTCGGATACTGCCACTGGGCGCGCCGCATCAGCGCGCCGTCCCGCTGCTCCCTAGACAAATGCGAATGGAAGCGAAGTTGGATGACGAACAGCATCGGTTCCTCCTTGACGAACGGGAAACACAACATGCGGAGGAACCCATTGTATACTTGTGTACGCGGCTGTCAATCCCCAATTTTCACCGACTTTTCACCCACATGGCGCTACCGGGAGCTACCGGATCACCGCTTGCCCGCCCATATAGGGGCGCAGCACCTCCGGCACGACCACCGACCCGTCGGCCTGCTGATAGTTCTCCAAAATGGCGATCACGATGCGCGGCAGCGCCAGCCCCGACCCGTTGAGCGTATGCACAAACTCGACCTTGCCCTCTTCCGTGCGATAGCGGATATTGGCGCGGCGCGCCTGAAAATCGCGGAAATAGGAGCAGGAGCTAACCTCCAGCCACTCGCCGCAGCCCGCGGCCCACACCTCAATATCGTATTTGATGGCCGCGACAAAGGATAGATCGCCGGTCGCGATCATCACACGGCGATAGGGCAGCCCCAGCCGCGCCGCCAGCGCCTCGGCGTTGGCGGTCAGCGATTCCAACTCAGCGCGGCCGGTGTGCGGCTCCACGAACTTGACCAACTCCACCTTCTCGAACTGGAGCACACGCTTGATGCCGCGCACGTCCTTGCCCGCCGACACCTTCTCACGCCGGAAGCAGGGCGTGTGCGCCGCATAGTAGAGCGGCAGCCGGCCCGCCTCCAAAATCTCCTCACGGTGCAGGTTCGTCACCGGCACCTCCGCCGTTGGGATCATCCAGTAATCTTCCTCGGCGTCGTGGAAGAGCACATCGCCAAACTTGGGCAAGTTGCCCGTCCCCACCAGGCAGTCGCGGCGCACCAAAAAGGGCGGATAGACCTCCTCATAGCCATGTTCCTGGGTATGCACGTCGAGGAACCAGTTGATCAGGGCGCGCTGCAGCCGCGCGCCGGCCCCCTTGAGCACATAGAATCGGCTGCCCGCCAGCTTGGCCCCCGCCTCGATGTCGATGATGTCGAGCTTCTCGCCCAGATCCCAATGCGGCAGCGGCGTAAAGTCAAAGGCGGGCAGTTCGCCGTGCTGCTGCACCACCGTATTGCCCGATTCGTCGGGCGCAACCGGCACATCCGGCTCCGGCGGGTTGGGAATACGCAGCATGGCATCCTCGAACTCCGCCTCGACCGTACGCAGTTCGGCGTCCAACATCTCGATCTCGCCGCCGATCTGGCCCATACGCTCCTTCAGCACGTTGGCGGCCTCGGTCTGTTTGTCGCGCATCAACTGCCCCACTTGCTTAGAGCCGGCGTTGCGCTCGGCGCGCAGCTTCTCCACCTGGGTCAGCAGATGGCGGCGGCGCTCGTCCAGGTCAAGGGCGCGCTCCCAAGGGGCATCGGTCGCATTCAGTTTCGCCATGGCCTCGGCCAAGGCGGCGCGGTGCTCTCGCATCCAGCGAATATCCAACATAGCGCTCTCCTTCTGATGATGAAATCCTGCCGCATCGCGGCAAAAGATAGCTCCTGCCTGCGCAGGCCAATAAAAAAGCCCCCGCCTGTTGACCAGGACGAAGGGACTTCGTGGTGCCACCTGATTTTGCGCCGCCCGCGGCGACGCCTCATTCCCCGATAACGGAGGTCAGCCGCCCGGCCATTGCCTGCCGGGAACTCGAAAGGTGCTGGCAACGCACTGCCCGGTTGCCTTGCACCGGCCGGCAACTCTCTGGACGGACAGCCCCGCGCGCCGTGGCCTTTGTCATCGTCAGTATCAAACGCATGATCAAGCTATTGTGTGCGAGGATAGCACAGCAGCCCGCCCCTGTCAACGCGGCGCGCTAGCGCGCTTGCCTATCCATTCGCCAAGTTGTCACAGCGCGCGGCTGATGCTAAGATCAACCAATAGAGGCGGAACAGAGCCGTCCCATCGCGACGATTGTCCATGTTCCACGTACTCAATTAAACGGAACTATATGCGAATCGCTCTCCTGACCGACATCTATAAACCTTCCACCAATGGCGTCGTCCACCACATCGCCATGCTCAAACGCTGCCTCGAACAGTGGGGCGAAGAGGTGTGGCTGTTTGTGCCCAGCGGCAAAGACTATGAAGACGACGAGCCAAATGTGGTTCGTATCCCCGGCATCCCCTTGGCCGACACCGGCTATCATGTGAGCGTGATGCTCAACAGCCGCAGCCGCAAGCTGCTCAGCCATATGGACGTGCTGCACGTCCACCATCCATTTGTCAGCGGCAGCTTTGGGCTGTACTGCGCCAACCGCTACAACGTCCCGATGGTCTTTACCAACCACACGCGCTACGATCTCTACGTCAAGCAGTATCTCAAAATCCTGCCCGCGGCCGTCTCGGAAACAGCGCTGCAGACCTACTTTCACTCCTTCAGCCAACGCTGCAGCGCCCTGGTCGCGCCCAGCGAGAGCGTCGCCGAGATCATGCGTGAATGGGGGGTGCAGGGCAAAATCGTCGTCATCCCCAACGGCGTCGACGTGGCGCGCTTTACCCATCCGAACCGCTGCATCACCCATGCCGACCTCGGCCTGCCCGACGACGCCGTCGTGGCGATGTATGTGGGCCGCATGAGCGGCGAAAAGAGCATCGACCGTTTGCTCCAGCTCTTTGCCTATGTCGCCGCCGAATACGAGCCTGTCCATCTGGTGCTCGTCGGCGATGGGCCGGATCTGGACCAGCTACGCGAGATGGCGCGCGCGCTGAACCTCGGTGCGCGTGTCCACTTCACCGGCGGCGTTAGCTACGAGAAAATCCCTGCCTATATGACCATGGCAGACTTCTTCGTCTCCGCCAGTGTCAGCGAAGTCCACCCCCTCACCTTTATCGAGGCCGGCGCGGCCGGTCTGCCCGCCCTGGGCATCCGCTCTCCCGGCGTCACCGATATCATCGTCGACGGACAGACCGGCTTTATCGCCGAGAACAACGACCTCAGCTTTGGCCTGCGCTTCCTGCGCCTTGCCCAAGACGCGCCGCTGCGCCAGATCATGAGCCGCCAGGCCGTCGAACACAGCCGCGGCCTCTCGGTCGAAAACAACGCCCGCCGTCTGCTCGAACTCTACACCGAACTCCAGCAGGAACATTAAGCGCTGCCAGAGGTAAAACGATTGCTCTCACGCTGCTTTTCGGGTATGATACATAGATAATGACAGGCGTATGAAAATGGCCGCACCGGCGTCATCATTGACAAACTGCCGGCTATTGGACCGTCTGATTCCGTCTCATTTCCGTGAGGAGAGCAACCCGTATGCGCCTCGGCCCTGTGCTGCGAGTGCTTGGCGCCCTATTGTATGGCTTTGTCGGCTACTATCTGGGCGTTGCCCTGGCCGGCACCTATGAATTAACCACCTGGACCGCGCCCACCATCTGGGGGTCGATGTTTGCGGGCGCGCTGCTGGGCTATCTGCTCGCGCCCTGGATTCTGATCGCCCCGGCGCGCGCCGCACGCAACAGCCTGCGCAGCGTGCCCATGGAAGACCTGATCGCAGGGACTACGGGTCTCTGCTTGGGGCTGCTGATCGCCGCGCTGCTGGCCTATCCGCTCTCACGGCTGCCCTCGCCCTTTGGCCCCATCCTGCCCTTTGTCGCCGTGATCCTCTTTGGCTATCTGGGCGCGACCATCATGGTGCTGCGCAAAGAGGACTTCATGGGGCTGATCCGGTCGCGGCCTGCGCCGCCTGCAGCCGCCCCACCTCTGGCGGAGCAGCCCACCCTGCTGCTCGATACCAGCGTGATCATCGACGGGCGCATTGCCGACGTGGCCGACACCGGCTTTTTATTGGGCCATCTGGCCGTACCGCGCTTTGTGCTCAACGAACTGCAATATATCGCTGATTCCTCCGAGACCCTGCGCCGCAACCGCGGCCGCCGCGGGCTGGAGATGCTCGACCGGCTGCAGCAGAACCCCGACGTCCACATCGAATTTATCGACATCGACCCCCAAGACGCCCAACAGGTCGACGACAAACTGATCAGCCTGGCGCGCGACCTGGGCGGGGCCATCATCACCAACGACTATAATCTCAACCGCGTGGCGCGGCTGCAAGGCGTCAAGGTACTCAACATCAACGAACTGGCCAACGCCGTCAAGTCGGTCTTTTTGCCCGGCGAAGGCATGCCGATTAAGATCATCCAGGTCGGCAAAGAGATCGGCCAAGGCGTCGGCTATCTGGAAGACGGCACCATGGTCGTGGTCGAAAACGGTCGCCAATTTCTCAACCAGGAAGTCATTGTCCAGGTGACCAAAGTCTTGCAGACCAACGCCGGACGGCTGGTCTTTGCCGTCCCCGAAACAGAAGCAGAGCAACGGTAACAGGAGCGATTCATGGGGCTGCGTATCTATAACACCCTCACCCGGGCCGAAGAAGAGTTTATCCCCCTGGAAGAGGGTAAGGTCCGCATGTATGTCTGCGGACCCACGGTCTATTCAGATGCCCATGTGGGCCATGCCATGGCAGCCATTGTCTTTGACATGGTGCGGCGCTATCTGCTCTTTCGCGGCTACGCCGTGCAATATGCCACCAACTTCACCGACGTCGACGACAAGATCATCCGCCGTGCCAACGAACGCGGCGAGGACCCGATCGCGCTCGCTGACCACTACGCCGAAGAATATCTGCGCCACCTGGGCGATCTCAACGTCATGCCCGCCGACATCTACCCACGCGTCAGCGGCGAAATCCCGGAGATCATCCGTTTTATCCAAGACCTGGGCGAAGCGGGCTATGCCTATACGTTGGACGGCGACGTCTACTTCCGCGTCACCAAAGACCCCGACTATGGCCGTCTCAGCGGGCGCAGCCTGCAAGAAGCCATGAGCGGCACACGCGTCGCCGAGGACGCACGCAAGGAAAACGTGGCCGACTTTGCGCTCTGGAAATCGGCCAAACCGGGCGAACCGGCCTGGGACAGCCCCTGGGGACCCGGTCGCCCCGGCTGGCACATCGAATGCTCGGCCATGTGTCTGCACCACCTGGGCGAGACGATCGACATCCACGGCGGCGGCAACGACCTGATCTTCCCCCACCACGAAAACGAGATCGCCCAGAGCGAAAGCCTGACCGGCAAACCGCTCGCCCGCTATTGGATGCACAACGGCATGTTGCAGTTTGGCGGCGAAAAGATGAGCAAGTCGCTCGGCAACCTGGTCACGATCGACGACTTCCTCAGCAAGCACAGCCCCGACGTGCTGCGCATGTTGATCTTCACCGGCCACTATCGCAAGCCGATCGTCTTCAACGACGAGACCCTGGCCGGGGCCGAGCGCGCCCTGAGCCGCCTGCGCAGCGGGCTGCGCCCCTCCACGGGCGGCAAGACCACCGGCCCCGAAGCCGACAGCCTGCGCCAAGCCGCCGAAAACGCCCGCGCCGCCTTTATCGAAGCCATGAACGCCGACTTCAACACCAGCAGCGCCCTGGCCGCGCTCTTTGAACTGGTGCGCGCCATCAACACCGGGCGCGATGCGGGCGTCAGCGGTCCCTTCTACCAGGCTGCGCAGCGCACACTCCAGCAGTTGGCGGGCGTGCTGGGGATAGCCCTCAGCGAACCTGCCGCCGAAAACGGCAACGACCTGGCCGCGCGCCCCTTTGTCGCCCTGCTCGTCCAGGTGCGCGGCGACCTGCGCGCCGCCAAACAGTGGGCGCTGGCGGACAAAGTGCGTGACGGCCTCAAGGAACTTGGCGTCGCCCTGGAAGATGGCCCGGACGGAACGCAGTGGCGCTACCAAGAACAGTGATCCCATGAGCGCATTGATCCATGAGTGAACTGATCTATGGCCGCCACGCCGTCCTAGAGACGCTGCGCGCCGGGCGGCGGCGCATCTACCGTCTCTGGCTCGAAGGCGATCCCCAGTCTACCCCCAGCGGCATCATGGCGGAGATCGCGGCCGCGGCCCAGGCCGCCAACTTGCCGGTGCGCACGATCAAAGGGGGGCTGTTCGACCGGCTGGCCCAGCAGCAGGCCAACCCCCAGGGCGTGGCGCTGGAAGTGGACGACTACCCCTATGTCGAGGTGGATGCCATCTTGGCCCAGGCACGCAAGCAGAGCGACGCGCCCTTCCTGCTCATCCTCGACCATGTGCAGGACCCCCAGAACCTGGGCACGTTGATCCGCACCGCCGAAGCCATGGGCGTTCATGGCATCATTCTGCCCGACCGCCGCGCGGCGCGCATCACCCCCGCGGTTAGCAACAGCAGTTCGGGCGCAGTAGAGCGGATGCGCGTGGCGCAGGTGACCAACCTCAACCGCACGATCGAGGAACTCAAGCAGCGCAACATCTGGGTGGCCGGTCTTGAAAATGACCCCGCCGCGCCGCTGGTCGACCCCAAGACCTTGGGCGGGGCGCTGGCCCTGGTCGTAGGCAGCGAGGGCGGCGGCCTCAGCCGCCTGACGCGCGAACGGTGCGACTTTCTGATACGGCTGCACACAGTCGGCGCAGTCGAGAGCCTCAATGCCGCCGTGGCGGGCAGCATTGTGCTCTATCTGGCGCGCCAGGCACGCAACGGGCCTGGCGCAAGTTCTCACACTTGACGCCATGAACGCCCGCTTGATCGATCCTCACGGCCCTGCGTGGAGCGCAGCGATCGACCGAATTGGCGCGCTGCTCCATGCAGGCGAGAACCCATCACTCTTCCCCTATCATTTCCTGCAAGTTGTGCTGCCCAGACTGGGCGGGCGCATCGTCTGGCTGGATCAAGGCGCGGCCCCGGCGGGCGTAGGCTTTCTCTTCCCGCGCGGGCTAAAAGACGCCGCCAACGCCAATGGCGCCGCGTGGCCCGCCTATCTGCACGAATACACGCTGCGCTATCACACGCTGGGCCAACCGTCGTCGCCCGGTCAAATCCAGCAGATCGTCCAGGCCGTCCAGTCACAACTGCCCGACACCGCCGTCATCTACTATGACCCTGACAGCCCCCACCGGTTCTCGCCCAGCGACGAAGCGGTCGGCGCAGTCAACATTGGCCGGCCCAGCGCCGCCGAAGCCGAGCAGACGCGCGAGCTGCACCGGCGCATCTGGGGCAGCCCGCCCGAATTTCTCTACCCCGCCGACATCTACAGCGCCGAGTTCTGCGCCGGAACCGGGCTGGTGGCGCGCGTCGAAGGCCGGCTTGCTGCCTTTCTCTTTGGCTTCTACAAGTTCGACGGCCCGCCGCTGCCCGCCGACTGGACAGGGCGCTTTCAGGGCGCGCTGCGCCTCGAATCACAGGTCATGGGTGTGCTGCCCGACTATCGCGGCATGCGCGTCGGCAACCTGCTCAAGCGTGTCCAGGCCGAATATGCCTGGCAGCACGGCATCGGCATCGTCCACTGGACGGCAGACCCGCTGCAGTTTCCCAACGCCGCGCTCAACTTCGGCTTGCTGCGCGCCCTCGCTTTCCACCACTATCCCGACCTCTACCCTTTCCGCAACGACCTCAACCGCGTGCCGGCCTCGCGCTTCGGGTTAACCTGGCTGGTGGGCAGCGACCGCGTGCGCAATATCCCGCTCACCGGTTCACGCTCGCTGATCCTCGACCTGGCACGCCAGGCCGACATCCAGCGGGTCAACGACGGGCTACAAGGGGTCAGCTACGCCGCCGACCAGCCCTTCATCGCCATCGAAATTCCGGCAGATTGGACGGGGTTGCAGCAGCGGTCTGTGGAAGAAGCGCTGGAATGGCGCGCCGTGAGCGACCGTCTCTTCGCCCATTATGTCGGCATACAGCCGGGCCAATATGTGATCACCGGCGTTGGCATCGACGGCGACCACCGCTTTCTGATCGGCCAGCAGGTCGACGACGCGCTCTGGGAGCATCTGGGCCGTGTGAGCCAAGACGAAATAAGCGAAGACAGGTGAGCCAAGCATAAAAAGCGCCCCCGCGCCGGGGGCGCGGGGGTCTTGTCACAGAGCGGGCGCTGCCGAGCACCCAGCCTTGCGGTCAGGCAACCCATGCGCTAGGTCGTCTGCGGGCTGCCCGGCGTGTCCACGATATCGTCAGCCGTCTCACCCGCCAGCCGGCTCATATGCGCCAGCGATTCCTCCGGGTGATCGCGCCACGACCAGCCCACATGGCGCGCCACCAACACCACCACGCTGGCCACCACGCTGATGATCGCGATCCACTGCGCCGTCGCCATCTGGCCGATCACCCACGCATCGGGCCGAAACATCTCCACCCAAAAGCGCCCCAACGGATAGGCGATCAAATAGAGCAGCAGCCCGTCGCCGCGGCGCAGCCGTTCGCCAAAGCGCCACAGCACAAAGGCCAGCACGCCAAACATCACCAGATTCCACAGCGCCTCATAAAAGAAAGTGGGGTGAAAGCCATGTGTGGCATACCAGTTGATCGTTTCGGTCGTCGGGTCGGGGTAGCCGCACGGCTGGATGTCGGCGGGCAGGTTGGGCGGCAGTTGACAGGGAAAGCGCGGGTTGATGTGAAAGGCCCAGGGCGCATCGCTGGGCGGGCCATACAGCTCCTGGTTGACGAAATTGCCCATGCGCCCCAACGCCTGCGCCACCAACACATTGGGCGCGATATAGTCCAGATAGCGCAGCGGGTTGAGCTTGTTGAACCAGCAGTAGATGGCGATCGCCAGCGTGCCGCCTGCCAGCCCGCCGTAGATGCCCAGCCCGCGGAAGCCCCCGTTCCAGAAATTGATGATATCCAGCGGGTTTTCGCGATAATAGGCCCAGCCCAGCCCATCGGCGGGCGAGCTAAAGACATGGTAGAGCCGCGCCCCAATGATCCCGCCGATCAACGACCAGGCCAGGATATTCCAGATATGGTCCGGGTTATCCCCGGCGCGGGCGGCGTAGAGGCTGGCGACCCAAGCCGCCAGCACCGCCCCGCCCACGATGAAAACGCCGTACCAGTGCAGCGAGAAAGGTCCAATCTCAAAAATGACCGGGTTCATACCATCACTCCTTCTGTGCGCAGTGCTGTGTGTGCAGCCCAAGACGCGCTCTAGTATAGTGGCGAAAAGGCGGAATCGCCAAGGGCGCAGGCTGGCGGCGATCTGCTTCCTGGGCGGGCTGTGGCTGGCCGGGTGCAGCGCGCCGCTGCGCGCCCTGCCCACGCCTACCCCCATACCCCCGACCCCCGCCTTTGCCGCCGCGCCCGCCGTTCAGGCGCTCCCGGCCCTGGTCATCGCCGAGCGCCAAGCCGCGGCGACCGGCGATCTAGCCATCCTGGCCCAGCTCTGGGCCGCAGACGCCCGCATCGTCGACGGGCGCGGCACGTCCGACTCTGCCGACGACTATGTTTGGACGGGCCGCGCCGCCATCCTGGACCGCTACCGGCTGGCCGTCTTTCCCAGCCCGCCGCCTCCCCTGGGCGCAAACGACCTTCAGACAGCTACCGTCCACCTGGAGGGCGACCAGGCTACGCTCGTCCGCAATGGCGACCGCTGGCGCTTTACCCAACGCGACGGGCGCTGGTGGCTGCTGGAGCTTACCTATAACTAGCCGATAGCTAAAAGGGCGCGCCGCGCTCTAGCCAGGTCTTGAACGTAACCCCCACGCGGCCCAAGCTGTCGGCGTTCAACTGCTCCATGACATCCGCCAGCGTGTCGCGATAGGGGTAGGCATAGTCCGCCAGGGTGATGGCGGGGATCCTCAGCGCGCTGAAACGGCTGTGGGCATCGGTCGCCGACCAGGTCGGCTCGTCGATAAAGACGCCGCCATAGCCCAACTCGGCGGCGACCTTCCAGATCGCCGTGGTCAGGGCGGTCGCCCCGGTGCTCTCGGCATAGAAGCGCTGGCTGCCGCCGCCCACCAGGTCGAGATAAGCGGCAAAGCGCGGCGCGCGGCAGCGGGGCAGATCGTTTTCTAACCGTTGGACAAACTGCGCGCTGCCCGCGGCGTCCTCCCAACCTTCCAGCCCGCCGTTCTCCTCGCCGTCCAAAAAGACCAGACAGACCGTGTGGCCCGTGGCCTCTACATCCAATGTGCGCGCCAGCTCCAACAGCACTGCCGTCCCCGACGCGCCGGCGTTGGCGCCCGGCGCGGGCTGAATCTGGTTGGCAGGGTCGGGGTCGCGGTCGGCGAAGAGCCGCGTGTCGTAATGGGTCATCAAAATGGCCGACTGCGAAGGGGCCGGGTTGGCGCTGCGGATGGCGATAATGTTGCGCGCCGAGGTTCCGTCGAGCGCGCTAAACGGCTGGATCACCACGTCCCAGCCCAGGATACGCAGTTCCTCCACCAACCAATCGCCCATGCGGATACTGCTCTCGCTCCCCGCCGAGCGGTCGCCAAACTCCATTTGGCGTGCGGCATATTGATAGGCGCGCTCGCCGGAGAAAGGCTCGGCCACAAACTTGGGCGTCAGCAGCCCATAGCCTAAATAGCCGAAATAGCCCACCGCCGCGGCCAGCACCACCACCAAAGTCAGTTCGATGGTATATAGGCGCAACCGGCTCATCCTGCCTTTCCTGCTGCCGCGCTATGCCTTGTCACGGTCGCCGCTCCGCCTGCGGAAAAGAATACGGATCGGCGTCCCCACAAAAGGGTAATAGGCCCGGATCTGATTCTCCAGATAGCGCTCATAGGAGAAATGCACAATCTCCGGGTCGTTGACAAAGAGCACGAAGGTAGGCGGTTCGGCCTCCGCCTGCGTCGCATAGAAGATACGCAGCGGACGACCGCTGCGGCTCGGTGCGGGGACCCGGTCATAGGCCTCACGGATCAGGTGGTTGAGTTCGCTTGTCCCCAGGCGGTACTTACGCGCCTCAGCCACCTCCAGCGCGGTGGGCAGCACGCTGTGTACACGCTGCGTCGTCTTGGCGCTGATGTAGATCACCGGCACATAGTCCAAGAATTTTAGCTCGCTGCGGATGCGCTTGGTATATTCCACCATGGTCTGCGAATCTTTTTCCACCGCATCCCACTTATTGACCACCACGACCACGCCCTTCATCTTCTCCAGCACATAGCCCGCCACATGGGCGTCTTGCGCCGTCACCCCGTCCACCCCGTCGATCAAGAGCAGCGCCACGTCGGCGCGGTCCACGCTGCGCATGGCGCGCAGCACGCTGTATTTCTCGATCCCCGGCTCGACCTTACCGCGGCGGCGGATGCCCGCCGTGTCGATCAAGGTGATCAGTTGGCCGTTATAGACCAACTGCATGTCGATCGGGTCGCGCGTCGTGCCGGGCACATCGCTCACAATCGAGCGTTCCGACCCGATCAGCGCGTTGAGCAGGCTGCTCTTGCCCACATTAGGTCGGCCCACAATGGCGATACGAACGCCCTCGTCTTCCTCCAGGTCAAAAGGATAGGGGGGCAGCACGGCGACCACCTCGTCGAGCAGGTCGCCCACACCCTCACCGTGATAGGCGCTGATAGGGCGCGGCTCTCCCAGCCCTAAATTCCAGAACTCGACCGCATCCAAGCGGCGCTGCGGGCTTTCCGCCTTGTTGACCGCCAAAAAGATCGGCTTTTGGGTTTGGCGCAGCACCTCAGCGACATCTTCATCGGCGGCGGTCAGCCCCTCTTTGCCGTCCACCACAAAGATGATGACGTCCGCCTCCTCCAGCGCGAGATTGGCCTGGTTGTGAACCTGCTCCACGAACTGGGCCGAGTCAGCGGCCAAGGGTGCAGCGGCTGGGGTAGGCGCGGCGCGCGCCGTGCGCCAATCCGCCTGCGCCTCCAGCCCGCCCGTATCGATCACGATAAAGCCCACGCCGTTCCAATCGCTGTCGCCATAGATGCGGTCGCGCGTCGTGCCCGGCAGGTCTTCGACAATCGCCGTGCGCTTGCCCACCAGCCGGTTAAACAGCGTCGATTTTCCCACATTCGGGCGGCCCACCAGAGCCACCACAGGTTTTCGTTGTTTCATTCATGCTCTCTTTACACCGCGCCGATTTGCCGGCGCGGCCACTAAGGTCCATCCGTCGCCCCTGCGGCCGGCGCTTCAGACGCCGCGGGCGGCACGGTGGCGGGCGACACGGTGGCGGTCAGGGTCGCCGCCGGCGGCGCAACCGGCGACCCTGTGGGAGTCCCGGCAGGGGTCGCGGCGCGCGTAGGAAATTGGCCGGGCGGCAGCAAGGGCGACACATCCGCCGCCGGCTGGATCACCACCTCTACCGTCTCCGGCAGCACCGCTTCGGCGCGGATGCCGGTCGGCACCACCACACGCGGGGTTACCACATGGTTGCCGGGCAGCAGACCGGTCAGATCCAAGATCACAAAGATATCGTCAGGGCCAAGCGATTCGAGCAGCGGCAGCGGCCCGCTCAAGATCACGTCGACCCGATCGAGCGCCACATCCGCCGCCAACCCCGGCCCCAGCCCTTGGATCACCGGCTCCTGGCGCACGGTTGTCCCGCCCTCAATCGGGGTGATCGTGGCGGTCATGTCCACGGTGTTTCCCTCCAAAACCGTGGCGTTCTCCGGGATCAGCAGTTGCAGCCGCCGCTGAATCTCGCCCGTGGCGTCGGTCAACGAGACCGGCTCAGTCTCGACAAAGCCCGGCACGCTCGCCAACACGTCGGTGCTGCCCAACAACACCACCGTGGAGGGGTTGACGCGCACCGAACTCAGCCGGTAACCTGCCGCGGGCTGGCCTACCAGGTTGACGCGCACAGCTACCTCCTTGCGCCCCGGCCACTGCTCCACCGGCACCACGACCCGCACCACCGCCGGGTCAGCCGTCACACGCGCCACCGGCTGCCCCTGCGAATTCTGCGGGATGACCGGCTGGCTGCGCTCTACCTGGTTTTTGGCATTACGCAGATAGACCTCGGCCTTGACGACGCTCACCTGGTCCACCTGGGTCTTAGGGCCGGAGATCAGCACTGTGGCCGGGTCCATGAGCGGCGGCTGCCAGTCATAGCCAAAGGCGGTGCTGTCCATAATATCCACCCGCACCGGCACTGTTTTCGAGATCACCCCGTCGAGCTGCACCCGCAGCTCCGGGCGCTGGATGTCGACGATCGTCACCTTGGGGTCTACCACATCCACCTGCACGTCGACATCATGCACGCCCGCGTCCAGCCCCGACAGGTCGATATAGGCCGTAAAGTCGCTGATGTCGAGATTGTCCCAAGAGGACTTCGGCGCTTGCAGCGTCACCTGCACGGTCTCACGGCTCAAATCCTGCACCGGCTGCAAGGTATCGGCCAGCCCGCGCACTGTCACCGGCAGCCGCTCGTCGAACTTGGCCTGCAGAATAGGGTTCTCTTGGTTGATCGCGAGCAGCCAGACGATCAACCCCAAAAGCACCGACAGCGCGATGGTGTTCAGTTGTTCCGCAAAGCGACGCCATCTTGTCCGCGCAATGCGATGTGCAAACGTTTCCAAATCCAACCCCGGTCACGGTCGATAGAAATCGCTGAGAAGCGTACGCAGCCGCCCGCTGTCGATGCGCAGGATGCGGCCATTGCGCGCCACGGAGATCATGCCGGTCTCTTCCGAGACGACCACCGACAGCGCATCGGCCTGCTCGGTCACGCCGATGGCGGCGCGGTGGCGCGTGCCCAACTGGCTGTCCCCCAGTTCACGCTGGGTCAGCGGCAGCACACAGCTTGCCGCCGCGATCCGATCTTGGGTCACAATCACCGCACCATCGTGCAGCGCAGTATTGGGAAAGAAGATCGTAGTCAGCAGTTCCGAAGAGACCTCAGCGTCCACCGCGACCCCGCGGTCGATATAATCGGCCAGCCCGGTCGCGCCCTCAAACACGATCAGCGCGCCGGTGTTGCGCTCCGACATCTGCTCGACCGCCTTGATCACCTCGTTGATCACCCGCTGGATCGTCGTGTTGCCGTTGCGCCGCACCAGCAGCGGCGCGGTGCGGCCCACACGCTCCAGCGCCCGCCGCAGCTCCGGCTGGAAGATCACCGGGATCGCCACCAAGACCACGGCGGCGCTGTTGCTGATCAGCCAGGTAAAGGCGGTCAACTGCACCGTCTGGTTCACCAGCGCGGCGGCCAAGGCCAGCACCACCAGACCGCGCACCAACTGAATGGCCTGCGTCCCCCGAAAAAGCATCAGCAGGCCATAAAAGATCAGTGAGACCAGCGCCACATCCAACAGATTGCGCCAGTCTTGCAGACGGCTGAGCGAGACAAGGATATCGGTCATCTCAGGCCAGCGGCACACCCCCTAACAGATGCGCCAAGATCGCCTTTTGCGCGTGCAGGCGGTTGTGCGCCTGTGGGAACAACAGGCTCTGGCTGCCATCGGCCACATCGTCGGTGATCTCTTCGCCGCGGTGCGCGGGCAGACAGTGCATCACACGCACGCCAGGGTTGCGCGTGCGCGCCACCAGCGCCTGGTTGAGTTGATAGGGCGGAAAGACGCCCAACCGCGCCTCGCGCTCCGCCTCCTGCCCCATGCTCGTCCACACATCAGTATAGAGCACATCGGCCCCCACCACGCCGTCCAGGTCGTCGGTGACAATCACGTCGGCGTCGGTACCCGCCAGCAACGCCGGTTCGGGCTGATAGCCGCGCGGCGCTATCACGCGCATCGACATCCCCACCTTGCCCGCGGCCATCAAGAGGCTCGTCGCCACGTTGTTGCTGCCGTCGCCCACATAGACCAGCGTCAACCCGGCCAACTGCCCGATCTGCTCCCAGATCGTCAACAGGTCGGCCAGCGCCTGGCAGGGGTGGCTGAAGTCGCTCAGGCCGTTGATCACCGGAACCGTGCCCCAGGCGGCCATATCCAGCAGATGGTGGTGGTCAAAGACACGCGCCATGATGCCGTCGACATAGCCGCTGAGGACGCGCGCCACATCCGGCGCGCTTTCACGACTGCCCAACCCCACTTCCTGGGGCGAGATATAGAGCGCGTGCCCGCCAAGCTGCTGCATGCCCATCTCAAAGCTGACGCGCGTGCGCAGGCTGGGCTTCTCAAAGATCATTGCCAACGATTTGCCCGACAAGATCGGCGCATTCCGTCCCAAACGGGCGCGCGCGTGCTTTAGTTCCTCGGCCAAGCGCAGCAGCCCCCCAAACTGTTCCGCGCTCATCGATTCGATATCAAGAAAATGGGGCAAGGCGGGGATCGCCATAGAAGCTGCTCCTGCAACACGTTGGATTGGCTGATAAAAAGTAGGCGGCTGCGCCCGCAGCGCGCCGCTAGACCAGCAGACCGCGCCGCCTGGCCTCGTCCTCGTCGATCACCGGGTTCGAGAGCGTCCCCAACCCTTCGACCTCGACGGTCATCACGTCGCCCGGCTGCACCGCGCCCACGCCCGCCGGCGTGCCGGTCAGCACCAGGTCGCCTGGTTCCAGCGTCATAAAGCGCGTCACATGCGCCAACACGCGGCCAATCGAATAGATGAACAGCGCCGTGTTGCCGTCTTGGCGCGCCACGCCGTTGACCAGACAGCGCACTTGGCGGTTGGCCGGGCTATAGTCCGTCTCGACCCACGGCCCTACCGGCGCAAAGGTGTCGAAGCCCTTGCCGCGCGTCCACTGCCCATCGGCGCGCTGCAAGTCGCGCGCGGTCACGTCGTTGGCGACCGTGTAGCCAAAGATGGCGCTCGCCGCATCCTCCTCGCGCAGATTGCGCACGCGGCGGCCAATCACCAGCGCCAACTCGCCTTCGTGGTCCACGCGCGTGCTGATCGCCGGATAGACCACCGGCGCATCCGGGCCGATGAGCGCAGACGGCGGTTTGAGAAAGATCAGCGGTTCGGGCGGCGCCTCGTTGCCCAGTTCGGCAGCATGTTCCGCATAGTTGCGCCCCACACAGACCAGCTTGCTCGGCGCCACCGGGGCCACCAACTCCACCTCCTCCACCGGCCTCGCCTCCTCCTCCGTCTGCCCGCCCAGATAGGGCGCGCGCGTCAGCGGATAGACAAGCCCCTCTTTCATCAACCCCCACAACGGGGTAAACCAGGCAGCATCCAAACCACTGTGCCGCTCCACATATCGTACAAAGCGCATCCTAGTTCCTATCTGGTCACAAGCGTCAAGAGTGCCTACAGCGCAGCACAAAGGGGAAATCCTAACACGCGCAGTGTCAGATCATGTGCGCGTCATGAAACGCGCAGTGTCAGATCATGTGCGCGTCATGAAACGCGCAGTGTCAAATCATGTGCGCGTCATGAAACGCGCACGTCGTTGATGATCAACTGAAACGTACAGCCCAAAAACTCAATTGCCCGGCGCACCATGGTCATCCGCTCCAGAAAGATCTCAAAATACTCGATCACTTGGGCGTAGGTCGTGTCGATCTCCAGCTCCAGCGCGATCACCTTCTCTTCGGCGCGCACGCGCACAAAGCTGCGCGTGGTGGCATAGTTCACCCGGTCGTGGATGTCAAAGCTCGCCATGTCCGGGTTCTGCACACGGCTGCGGTGGACATCGGCCTTATCGGCGATGATCAGCGCCGCCGCCACCGCGTTGTTGACCATGCCGCGCTCTTCCTCATGGTTGCCGATGGCGTTCATGACCACCGCGTATTCCTCCGGCGGCATCCCCAAGCGGCGCAAGATCTGCCACGCCATCAGGCTGCCGCTGAGCGCGTGGTTCTCGCGGTGGATATCGTTGCCGATGTCGTGCAGATAGCCGGCGATATTCGCCAACTGGTGGGTGCGCGTCGCAAACCCCAACCGCTCCAATACATTCTCGGCGATATGCCCCACCAGCCCGGCGTGGCGCTGCCCATGCTCGGTATAGCCCAGGCTGCGCAGCGTATCATTGGCGGCCTGCAAAAAGGCCACCACCTCCGGGTCGCGGCGCACATGCTCGATGGTCACCACGCCGCCCGCCGCCCCATGCCCAGCCTGCGCCGCCGCATTGTGGTTGCCGCGCGCCTGCAACTCTGCCGCCCTTTGCTCTGCGCTCGCCCCATGTATGCGATTCCCGGTCGAACGGCTCACAAAACACACTCACTTTCACCCAACAAATCCGAGACGCTTCTAGCCGCTTTGACCCAAAGCCACGCCGCTCACCAGCATCGCCGCCAGCCACCAGAAATTCAGCCGCTGCAAGGGCCGCCGCTGATAGACCAGCAGCCAGGTCGGCAACCAGAGCACACTCATCAACGCCAACCACAAAGGCGCGCGCGCCACGATCAACAACAGCGCCATCCCCACATCGGCGACCGCCAGCAGCCCGACCCCCAGCCGATCCCCTGTGCGACGCAGACAGCGCCCTTCGCCCCAGTTATGCAAAAACCAGAGCGTAATCAGCGCCACATACGCGGGCCAGCGTTCATGCGCCGGGGTGACGCCCGCCTGGTGGAGCGCCAACAGCCAGGGGAACGCCACGGTCACCGCGCTGTGAAACAGCGCCGGCACATGCTGCACGCTGTGCCGGGCGATCCAGCCGCCGACGCTCAGCCCGGCTACGAGCAGGGTGAGCAGTACGGCCTGCTGCCCCAACACCAGCGCCACGGCCAGCGCCAGCGCCACCGTGGGAAAGACCACGCGCATCACCAAGTGCAGCACGCCGTGGTCGTCGCGCCCCAACAAGCGCGCCGCGGGCGACTTCGGCTCCAGATAGGGCAGCCAGACCTGCGGCCGCGTGTCCGGCTCGTGCAGCGGCAGCATCTCCAGACGGCCCGCCGCCAGCCGCCACATGCTGCCCCACAGCGGGTCGGCCAGCAGCAGCAACAGCGCCACATCGCGCCAATCCAACGCCAGAGGCCGGATCAAAAAGCCCGACGCCAACAGCGCGGCGATCACCGCCCAGCCCGATGTCGGGCGCAGCGGGAACTGGCTGAACCATATCTGCGCGTTGAGCGTGGCGCTGCCGCTCAGCAGCATCTCCTGCTGCGCCACCGGCGGCATCACCGCCTGCAGCGCCGGGCGCACCTGGCTCCACCGCACATAGCGTCCCACGCGTGCCCCCAAACGGCGGTCACGCGCCGGGTTCTGGCTTGCCAACAGACCAACCCTCCTCGCCGCTCCCCCTCGTCGATCTTTCCCGTCGATCCCGCCGGCCAAGAGAAGCGAAAAAAACCCACGCGAGGTCACCGCCGCTCGCATGGGTCCCTACCCCCTAAAAAGTATAACAGAATTTCGCCCAGAGGAGAAACTAGACGACGATTTCGAGCCGTCCCGGCTGCATCTCCACCTCTGCCGTCTGCACATCCGCCATCACGACCTCGCCGTCCAAATGCACCGGCACGCCCTCGGCGCAATGAAACCACAACCGCCGGCAGCGCGTCAGTTCGATCACCGGCTCATGGCGATGCGCGCCGCGCAGCGTCTTGGGCAGCAAGAGCAGGATGCGTGCGCGCGAGACCTCGCGCACCACGCCCAAGTCAAACAGCCCGTCGTCCAATACAGCGTCCGGCGTCAGAAAAAAGACCCCGCCTGTGCGCGGCGAATTGCCCACACTCACCAGCAGCGAGCGCTGCCGGCGCTCCTCGATCTGCCCATCCGCCGTCTCCCAGCGTATCTCCACATGGGGCGCATGAAAGCGGCGCAGCGAGCGCAGCGCCGCCATCACATAGCGCAGCGCGCTGGCCCCCCAGTGAATGCGGTAACTCTCCATCGTCACCTGCGCCTCGAAGCCCAGCCCCATGTTGTTGTCAAAATAGCGCACCACATGGCGCGACGGCGAGATCAGCCGGGTCTTGCCTATATCGATGCGGCGCGTGCGGCCCACGGCGACGCGCGCCGCCGCCTGGGTAATATCACGCGGGCAGCCAAGCATGTCCGCCAGGTCATTGCCCGACCCAATCGGCAGGATCGCCAGCTTGCCGATCGTTTCGTCCTCCGGTGTGGACTCGGCCAGCCCATTCAGCACCTCGTTGACAGTGCCGTCGCCGCCTGCCGCCACCACTGTCTCGACCCCGGCGCGGCGCGCCGCCGCCGCCAACCCCGTCGCCTCGCCCGGCCCGCGCGTCGCCACCAGTTCAAAATCCACACCCGCCTGCGTCAAGGCCGCGGCCAGCTTCTCACGCAGCTTGCCTGCCGTCCCGCGCCCGGCATAGGGGTTCAAAATGACCCGCACGCGCCCCATACGCGCCTCCTACCGGGCCGTCGATTGGATAAGCACAACCGCATCGCGCGCGGGGACGCTGATGCGCTTCAGGCCGCCGTCCTGCACGGCGAGGGCGTCGCCGTTCCATACACCCTGGAAGACCGTCCCCTCCGGTGCGCCCAGCTTGTCGAGGTCGATGCGCATGGTCGATTTGCGCGCGTTGTAGATCACCACCGCGCGCGCCTCGCCCTCCTGGCGCAGACAGGCATAGACCCCATTGCCGGCGTAGAGTGTTTTCAGCGAGCCGGTGCGCAGCACGCGATACTCACGGCGCAGCGCGATGGCCCGCCGATAAAAGTCCAGCAGCGCCGCATTCCAACCTTGCTCGTCATGCCAAGGAAACGCCGCTCGGTTGTACGGGTCGGTCGCGCCTGTCATGCCGACCTCGTCGCCATAATAGATACACGGTACGCCCGGCATGGTCATCTGGAACAGCACGCTGAGCCGCAGCGCGCTCTCGTCGCCGCCCATCATCCACAGGGCGCGCGCCGTGTCGTGGCTGTCCAACAAGTTCAACTGCGCCTGGACGACCTGCCAGTCATAGAGCGTCACCATATAGTCCACGGTGCGCGCAAATGCCTTGGCGCGCAGCGCCGTCAGCACATAGTTCCCAGGCCGATAGTCTGTGCGCAGCGTGCGCGCCCCAAAAAAGCCGGCGGCGGCGCGCGCAAAGACATAATTCATCACTGCGTCGAAGCGGTCGCCCGCCAACCACCCCGGCGCTTCGTGCCAGATCTCACCCACGATATATGCTTCGGGGTTGGCTTGCTTCACCACACGGCGGAACGACTTCCAAAAAGCCTGGTCGTCGATCTCCTCCGGCACATCCAGCCGCCAGCCATCCGCGCCAAAGTTGATCCAGTGGGCCGCCACGTCGAGCAAATAGTCACGCACGCCGGGGTTGGCGACGTTGAGCTTGGGCAGCGCCGCCAACCCCCACCACGCCTCGTAATTGGTGGGCGTCTCGCCATCGGGCGGGTAGGGCGCCAGCGGCCAGCCGTTGATATAAAACCAATCGACATAGGGCGAATCGCCGCCGTTTTCCAAGACATGATGAAACGGCCAAAAGCCCCGGCCGGCATGATTAAAGACGCCGTCCAGCACAATGCGCATGTCCCGATCATGGAGGGCGTCGATCAATTCGCGCAGCGCGGCGTTGCCCCCCAGCAGCGGGTCCACCTCACAATAATCATAGGTGTGATAGCGATGGTTGGAAGCCGAAGCGAAGACCGGGGTCAGATAGAGCGCCGTCACGCCCAGTTCCTGCAGATAGTCCAGCTTATCGACTATGCCGTACAGATCACCGCCTTGAAAGCCCTGTTCCTCCGGCGGCGTGCCCCACGGCTGGAGCTGGATCCCGCGTGGCAGTCGATTGCGCGGGCTGCGCGCAAAGCGGTCGGGAAAGATCTGATAGAAGACAGCATGTTTCACCCATTCAGGGACCTGCACACTCATGGAGCACGGCTCCTATATTTGGCGTATATTGGGCGCGAAAGCCCGCGCATACGGCATCTCATCAGGAAATGTGCTGATCCTGCCCCAGCTTGGCGGCAGTGTCAATCGTCAGTGTCAATCGGCAGCCACAGGCCGGCTGCGCTATACTAGAGCATATCGCACGCCGCCTTCGCACATAGGAGCAGCCGCATGGTCAAACGCTTTGTCAACCTGTTCATTGTATTGCCGGCCACCTTATTGACGGCGGCCTGTTCACCTGGCGGTCTATTCAGCGGCGACCTGATGTGGACACCCCACCGGCAGATTGCGGCGCAGCCGGACCAAGCCGTCGACGCCGCGCGTGCCCTGATGGGCGGCCTGCTCACCCATCAAGTCACTTTGACCGAAGCCCAGGCAACTCATCTGCTGCGCCAAGCCTGGAACGCCACGCCGGACGGCGCGATCCGAGATGTCCGTGTCCTCTTCGAGCCTGACCGTGCCTACATCAAGGTGCTGCTCCGCCAAGGGGCCATACCCGGCATCCCCAGCGACGCGGCGATCAACCTGGCCGGTCAGCTAGCCACAGTAGACGGCAAGCTCCAGGTCAAGGTCAACCAAGTCGGGTTAGGCGTAATCCCCTTAGCTCCAACGGACGCGCTGCACCTGCTCAACCAGGCCATTGCCACCCTGCTCCAAGACCGGGCCGGCCGCGCGGCGGGGGCCATTGTCCTGGAGCAAGGCATGCTGATCATCTCACTCGAATAACCCGCCCAGCAGCGGCTACGCCTCCAGCGCAGCCAACATCGCCTCAAAACGGCCGATCGAGTCGTCCAGCCCGCCGGCGCGGCTGCGCGCCAACCACAGGCGGCGCTGCTCGGCGATCAGCGGGCGCAGCTCCTGCGCCAGACGGCTGCGCGCCGCCTGTGGCAGTTCCTGTACCGGGCGGTCTTGGCCCAGCGCCACACGTTCCAGCCCCAGCTTCGCCGCAAAGCTTAACAGGTCGCCCACTTGGCGGAACTCATCCTGCACCAGTTGGGCGTCGACGCGCTGCATCTGCGCCTGCGTCAAGGGGGCCATCGTCGTATCTAGATAGTCGAGCGTCTTTTCCAGCGCATCTGGGGTCAACGTGCCTTTGCCCTGGCGGCGCACCGGCAGCCCGCCGGGCAGCATCAGCAGCCAGAAGAGCGGAGAACTGTTGCCTATTTCGACGCCCGGCTGCAGATAGGCGTTGCCCAGGTCATAGGCCAGCCGCCCCATCACCCCGGCACGGTCGCGGAAGAGATGTGCGTCCAGCATCCCCGCAATATCCAGCGCATCGGGTGCGGCGGCGCTCGCCACGTTCCAAGAGAAGGCCGCGCCTACCAGATAGCCCAGATAGCTCACCGGCAGCGGCTGCGGATGGCCGTTGTCGCCCCAATCGGTGTTTAGATAGCCGATCGCCCCGTGCTTAAAGCCGTTCTGCGCCGCATTCTGCAAATTGCGGATGGCGTTGGCCGTGCGCCCGCCCAGCGTGTTCCATGAACTGGTGCCGGGGCAGACATAGAAGCTGCGCCCCGACGCGGCCACCAGCGCGGCGTTTTTGTCAAAGGGGTATTCGGCGTCATAGCCCCACTCCAGCGCGATCAGATCGCGCGGCAGTTCGGCCACCAGGTCGGGCTGGTCGCGCACGATGATGTCGCTCCAGAACTGCATCGTATGGCCGCGCGTCGTCACCAGATCATAGACCTTGAGCAAGAAGTCCAAATAGACACGGCCCGTTCCCCTGGCTTCGCATTCCGCCTTCGAACGGCCTTGCCCCAGGTCAAAGGTTTCGTCCAGCCCCACGTTGAACTGGCGGCTGGTGAAGTTGGGCAGCAGTTGGTCATAGAGATCGGCCAGCAGCGCCACGCTGCCCGGGTCGAGCGGGCAGAGGCTAAACGGCTCACGCACGTTGGTAAAGGGATGGTCGACGCCCTCCGGCGCCTCGGCCAAATGGCGGTAGGCGTCGAACTTGAGCCAGCGATGCATGTGGCCGAAGCTGTTCTGGTTGGGCACCAGTTCGATATAGCGCTCACGGCAATAGGCGTCCAAGCGCAGGATGTCTTCAGGCGTGATCGCGCCGGCGTCTTGCCAGACCTGCTCATGGCCGCGATAGGCGAAGGTATGTTCGGTATAGAGTTGAAGCTGGTTGATCTTCAGCCCGGCCAGCAGATCGACCAAATCAAACAGCGTCGCCGGCGTGGGAACGCGGTCGCGCGTCACGTCGAACATCACGCCGCGGTTGGCGATGTCAGGCCAGTCGAGGATATGCACCCCCGGCAGCGCCGGCTCGCCCTGCTGCGCCGCCAGGTCGATCAACTGACAGAGCGTACAGACGCCGTAAAAAGCGCCCGCCGCGTCCGCGCCGATCACCGTCACGCCGCCGGTTTCGACCAGCAGCTTATAGCTTTGCGGACGTCCCAACTGCGCCGGGTCGCTCGCCAGGCGCAGCGCCGGACCGTCCACCGGCCCGGCAGTGATCGACGCCTCGCGGCCTGTGGCGGCCAGCGTCGCCTGCAATTTGGCCGCAGCCGGCATCAGCGACGCGGGCTGCGCGCCCAAGGAACTCAAGACAATAGCCAGCGGCTGATCCAGCGAGAAGCGCTCATCGGTCATCTGAACCCGTTGTGGAATCGGCGCAAGACGCGCCAACAGCGTGGGCATAGGGCCTCCTTCACGCGGTTGAGGATGCTGAGGGATTCACGTCGTTAAGGACGACATACCGATAGCATACCACAGGGCCGCGCTAAGGGCGTACCGTACGCTGGGGACCGGTGGAGGGGAGCCGGCGCAGAAGACAGATGCGGCGGGGAAGGCTACGCGATCGTCACTCGCCCGATGTCGCCGTCGAGGGTCACAGGGTAGGTCTTGAGCGGTTGCGTGGCCGGCGCGCACACTACCGCGCCGGTGGTGACGTCAAAGCAGGAGCCGTGCAGCAAGCAGGTGATGACCTTCCCGTCCAGATGACCTATGCTCAACGGCCCCTGGGCATGGGTGCAGGTCTCGTCCGTGGCGTAAAACGTGCCGCCCACGTTGTAGACCAAGATGCTCCGCCCATCGACGGTCAGGGGTAGCATCTGCCCCGCGGCCAAGTCGGCGGCGCGGAACTCATTCGACTGAAGGGCCGCCGGCGCGTCCTGCGCTTGAATGGCCGCCACAGGGCCGCCCCGTGGCACATCCACAAAGACGGTATCGCCCGCCACCGTCACCGCATACCGGTCTAGCTCGGCGTGCGGGTCGGTCAGGCAGCGACCGGAACGCAGGTCGTATTGATAGCCGTGCCAGGGACAGGTCAGCACCTCGCCGGCCAGCGCGCCGGTTGCGACCGGGCCGCCTTGGTGTACGCAACTGTTGCGCAGCGCGACCCACTCCCCCTGGTGGTGGAACACGCCGATCGACAGGCCGTCGACCGCGACGATCTTGCGCTGCCCGTCGGGGATCTCCCCGGCCGTAGCGACAGCCACCCGGCGCGGCGGCTGCGCCGGGGCAGCGCCATGTTCTGCAGCGCCATGTTCTAAGGTGATCGCTTGGTCTGCCAGCGCATGCACCCAATCGGCATCCACCGGCACAGGCGCGCCATCCGCCTCCGGTTCGCGCTCATGCCCATAGGCGCGCGCCAACATCTCCAGCAGCACCATCATCAGCTTGTCCCACGCCTCGACCGCGCGGAATTCCAACTCGTCGTCCTGGTCGCGCAGCTCGTTGCTGACCGCCCGGCTGATGGCATGTTGAATCATCCCCACCTGGCCGATCACATAGCGCTCCGGCACATAGATAGTCGGGTCGGCCCCGCGCGATGTATGCGCCCGCCCCACATAGTCGACATAGCCGGCATAGGCATCGTCATAGACGCCCTCCGCCGTCCGCAGCCAGAAATTGGAGAGATGGCGCATGCGCAACGTCAGATAGGCCTCGTTGAGCGTGCCGTCGGGCAGCAAGAAGAGACGGCGCGTGAGCGGGTAGCGCAGGAGATGAGTATAGAAGTCGCCGACGATCTCCGGCAGGTATTTGGCGAGGATCGGCTGGGTCTGGCGGATCAGCGCGGCGTCGGCAGGGGTGAAGCCGACATACTCCGCCATATAGCGAAAAAAGCTGCCCGCCTCCGCCTCACGCGCCGCTTTATCCTGATCCGGCTCTGGCTGAACCGGGCCTGCGGTCGGGTGATGGCTTTCGGATGCGTTCACACCGTCCCCCTTCCCTGGAGAAAAAGCAAACCGGCCCCCGGACCTATCGCTGCACGCCGCGGCGCAGCAGCGAGCCGGCTAGCGGCCGTCCCGAAACCCGACGGTGATATGGCTGCCGTCACAAAACGGCTTGTTGCGCGATGCGCCGCAGCGGCATAAGGTCTGGCGGTTGCGTACCTCATACACCGTGCCGTCGGCGGCCTCGACCGTAATGCCCCCGCGCACCCACAGCGGCCCGCTCACGCCCTTGGTCGGGTCCTGCACCAAGCCAATCGACTGGGGCAAGACAGGTTCGAGCGGCCGGCCGGTCTGTTTGTCCCAAGCCACCAGCCTGCCCGACGGACAGTCGCCGACCTGGCGTATGAACTGCGCCGCCACCGCCGGGTCATCGGTGTGGCGCACCTGCCGCCACACGGTCCCATAGAGGTGGCAGAAACGGGCGGCGGCGCACAGGGGCTGCGCGTCGCTCAGAGCCAGGGCCGGCCCGTCGATCAGCTGCGACTGTTGGGCATAGGGGGCGCGGCTGGCAATTTCGGCGCCGTCAAACTGCACCTTGGCATGGGTCCCATCACAGAACGGCTTATTCCCGGAGTTCCCACAGCGGCAGAGCAGATAGCGCGCCGGGGCTTCAAGCATTTCACCCTCGACCCATGCGCTCGGTTCGCCCTCAGCATCCGTGGCGATAATCTGCACACGGATCGGCACGTTGCCGGTGACGGAGTATGGGCCATTCTCGGTCACCTTGATGCGCGGTTCTTCAGGCATGAGAGTTCCTCTGGAATGCAGAAGGGTGCGGGGTGGGGGGTTCCAATCATACTGCATCGCCCCACAACCCCGCAAACGTCTTTGATACGCTCTCCTGCGCCTTCACCCACAATACTTGAACCGCTGCGGTTATTTTTCGCAGAAGACTAGATGAGAAATCTCTCAGCTTGGCGGCATCACCCCTCCCCGTCACTGCTCATATCGTCTGAGAGTACATCCCTCTTTGCCTCCTCTGCGAGCGCGGCTTGGCGTGTCAGGCCCAATTGTTTGGCGATCACCCAGTCCATCCAACGTGTGGGCAGCCGGCGCGGCAGCCACCAGCCCAACAACCAATTGTTGGCTATGACATAGCGCGCCTTCGGATTCGAAGCCTCCAACGCCAGGCGGATGGCGCGCGCCACACGCGCCACGGGCATTCCTTCGCGCCCCAGGCGGATAGCCATCTGATGCATCTGCGCTGCGCTCGCCGCATAGTGGGTTTGGGTATAGCGTTCAAGCAGCGCCTGCTGCTCGGCTTTTTCCCAGATCGGGGTCTGCACTGCGCCCAAGACCATCACGATCACGTCGATGCCATAGAGCATCAGCTCGCGGCGCAGCCCATCCGACAGCGCCTCGACCGCATGTTTCGACGCCGCATAGGGAGCCAAAAACGGATAGGTCGTATATCCGCTCACCGACCCCAGGTTGATGATGCGCCCCGGTCTTTCGGGAGAACCGGCCCGCGCGCCCAAGAGCGGCAAGAATGCCTGCGTCACCGCCATCATCCCCATTACATTGACTTCAAACTGCCGCCGCATCTCTGCCAAATCCACATGCATCAGCGGCCCCGCCACCGCAATCCCCGCGTTGTTGATCAGCCCGGCCAGACAGTCGCCTTCCATCAACTCGCCCACTTCCTGCACCGCGGCCTGAATACTCGCCGCGTCCGTCACATCCAGGATCAACGGGTACAAGGCATACCCCAGTTCGGAGCGCACACGCGCCGCGTCCGCGGCGCTGCGCACAGTGCCAAAGACGCGATAGCCGTAGGCTGCCAGTTCCTTGGCCGTAGCATAGCCAATGCCCGACGACACACCGGTAACGATTACGCCGCGCAACTCGTCGCCGTCGACGCGCCGCCGCACCTCTGCCATGGCTTTTCGGAATTCCTCATTGGTCACGCCTAGCTCTTTTGCGGTGACCGGTCCCGTCTCAGCCCGCGCCGCAGCGCCCGGGGCCGCCGGCCCGGCGCCTGTAGGTTCCATATGCATTGCTCCATCTCCATACTCTGCCTACTGTCAGTCTGTTATCTTTTGCCCGCTGTCTGTCTCTGTCTTCTTGTTCCGCAAAAAAAAGCGTCTGCCCTCCACCAGTGGATGACCAGACGCGTGTGTGCAATCTTGGACAACAACCCTAGGGGACAGTACAATCATACATCAACCGTGCCAAAAGTCACGCGTCGATTTTGCGGCGGGTGCATTTCACGTTCGGGGCGGATTGTCATGCTGAGCCGGCGCCACAAGTGGCGCGAAACATCTCTCTGCGTCTGCTCTGGTGCGTCCCCCAGAGAGACCCTTCACCGCAGACCCTTCGCCCGGCTCAGGGCAGGCTCCGGTGCTGCGCACCACGGCGTGAACAGGGTGAAATGCACCCTTTTGCGACACACCTATCAAGGATCGAGATATCAAGGATCGAGAGCGATGAGCGAACAGCCACTGCCTTTGACGGCCCGCGTCGCCTGCGCCGGTTGAGCGTCTAAGCTCCCGGCAGGGACGCTGTCGCAGGTCGTGCGACAACTGGCCGGGTTTTTCCCGGCAACCGAATATCCCGAGGTGCTGGTTGGGTTGGGCGAACCGGACGACGCCGCCGTCTTCCAACTCGACGAAACGCGCGCGCTCATCAAGACCACCGATTTCTTCACGCCGGTGGTCGACGACCCCTGGACCTTTGGGGCCGTGGCCGCGGCCAACGCCATGAGCGATGTCTATGCCATGGGCGGCGATGTCCTGTTTTGCCTCAACATTGCCGGTTTCCCCGCCGACCTCCCTGCCGAGACCGTGGCTCAAATCTTTGCGGGCGGCGCAGCCAAGGTACGCGAGGCCGGCGCCCCCATCACTGGCGGACACACCATCACCAGCCCCGAACCCTTCTACGGATTGAGCGTCACCGGCGTCGTCGATCCCCAGCGCATCCTGCGCAAGGGCGGGGCGCGCCCCGGCGACCGGCTCTACCTGACCAAGCCGCTCGGCACGGGCATCATCACCACCGCAGCCAAACAGACCGGCCCGGCGGAGAGCACAGCCCAGCGCCGCGCCCAAGGCAAAGTGTACCTCGACGTGCGCCATCTCGACGCCGCCATCGCCTCGATGCTGCGGCTCAACCGCGCCGCCGCCCGCGCCGCCCAGACCGCCCAGGTGCGCAGCGCCACCGACATCACCGGCTACGGCTTGCTCGGCCACGCCGCCGAGATGGCGCTGGCTGCGGCACGCGAAAACGGAGCAGGCTTCCGCATGTGCGCCGCCGATATCCCAGCCCTGCCCGGCGTCTGGGACTACATCGCCTCCGGCTATCTGACCCAGGGCAGCCGCCGCAACCCCGAAGCCTATGGCGCGCAGGTGCGCTTTGCGCCCCAGGTGACCAGCGCCCAGCGCAGCCTGCTGTGGGAGGCGGAAACCAGCGGCGGGCTGTTGATAGCCGTGCCCCCGGCCATGGAGACGACCTTCGAAAGCGCCTGCGCCGACGCCGGACAGCCCGTCTGGGCCATCGGCGAAGTCATCCCCACGCCGGGGATCGAGGTGATCTAGCCCCAAACTTACCGAGCCGCGCGCCCGGCCTCTGCCGTCGCTTCAGGGTCGATGCCCAGCGCCGCGGCGAGATCGCGGCGTGCCGCCTCGGCCAAGACCTGGGGATCGTCCTCTGCGCCCGGGGTCACTCGCACCAGCGGCAATATCTCAGCCGTTATCGGCTGTGAGCTGCACGCCAAGCGCCATGCCGCCCGCCAGAGCGGCTCCCCCTCGCCCCCGCGCCAAACCGCCACCGCCCGCGGGCAGTAGCGCAGCGCACAGGGCACAAAGCCGATCCCCTGCTCCGCCGCGACCGCAAAGGCCCCGTGGCGAAAGGGGAAGAGCCGGTCGCCCGGCCCCAGCCGCCCTTCGGGGAAGATCACCAATGGGGGATAGGGCGTGGCCTGCAGCGCGGCGGCCACGGCGGTGCGCGCCTGTTGGCGCGATGCCTGGTCCGTGCGCGCCACAAAGACGGTGTCGATGGCGCGCGCCAGCCGGCCGATCACCGGATAGCGCGCCACCTCCGCCGCAGCCAGAAAGCGCACCGGCGTCACCGCCAGCAGCACCAGCCCATCCAACAGCGAGGAATGGTTGGGCAAGACCAAGAGGCGCGGATGCCGAAACTGCGCCGAGCCGGCGCAGCGTACCCGCACCCCCAAGAGGCGGCACAGCACAGCCGCCAGCCCGCGCGCCGGCCACAGCGCGGGCCGCACGCCGCCCACCCGACCCGGCAGCAGCCCTGCCGGCAAAATAATCAGCGCGCCGGCCAACAACATGACCGCGACCCCCGCCAGCCGCACCCCCGCCCGCACTTGCACCATGCCTACGCCTTTGCCGGCCTGTTTCTAGATCTCATCATGCTAGGTTTCATCCTCGCGCCCTGGGCCGGTGTAATAGGTCCACATCCCCAAGGGGATGGCGCTGCCGATCGCGGCCACGGCCACAAAAAGCAGCCCCGACCACAGCACACGGGCGCGCAGCAGCGCATCAAACGCGGCAGGGTCCAGCCCCCCGACCGTAGCGGCGACCACGCGCGCCGCGCCCAAAAAGAGCGGACCGGCCCCCAACAAGCTGCCCAAGATCGCGCCCTGTAAGGCCGTGGCGACCGCGCGCCCCATCGTCACATAGGCCGGACGATACTCGGCGTTGTCGCGGCGGGCGGAGAGCGCAGCCCACAGCGCAGCCGGCAGCAAGACCGCCAGGCTGTCATACAAGGTCATGACCCAGGCCACCGCGCCGGAGAGATCACGCCCCAGCAGCGCCGGCAGCAGCGCAAACAGCGCGCCGCACACCAGCCCCACTGCCATCAATGCCAGCGCGATCCAGACCACGGCGCGCATCATGGGCGGCAGCTCCGCAGGGCCGGCCCTTGCGGCCGCGACCCGCGCGCCACAGCGCAGCCCGAACGCGCCTTCCCCGCAAAACGTGGTATAATCGCTCTTGCATCGCCTGTGCTCAACAGTTCGCGCGCAGCGGGCGCCATCCTAGAGGCTCCACTTTCGACGGAGGAAGACCATGCACCATATTCCCGTACGCCAGATCATGCATACGAATGTGGTCACCATTCACCCAGAGGAACTGGCCGCCGATGCGGCCCAGTTGATGGAAGAGTATAATATCCGGCGGCTGCCGGTGGTGGATGAAGATGACTGCGTGGTCGGCATTGTCACCGACGGTGATGTGCGGGAAGCAGAGGCCGCAGACGGCACGCGCAGCAGCTATGAGCCGGGCGTCGAAGAAGGATGGCTCAGCGTCGCCGACATTATGACGCGCGAGGTCATCACCGTTGGACCCGATGCCACCGTGGGCGAACTGGCGAGCATCTTTGTCCAGCGCAAGATCGGCGGGGTGCCCGTGGTCGAGCACGACGCGACCTACCCCAAACGCCATCATCTGATCGGCATCGTCACCGAGACCGATATCTTTGCGCTGATCGCCGCCGCCTGGCAAGAAGCGCGCGAGCAAACCGGCAACCGCGAATAGGGCCTATAGCTCGACCGGCACGCTCCCCTTGATCTGGCCGACGATCTGCGGCAGACGCGCCAGCAAATAGTCTACATCCTCCGGGCGGTTGCTGTGGCCCAAGCTCAGCCGCAGCCCGCCCACGGCGTCGACGGCAGGCACGTCCAATGCCTCCAGCACATGGCTGGGCCGGTGTGAACCGCTGGTGCAGGCGCTGCCGCTGCTGGCCGCGATGCCCGCCAAATCCAGTGCGATCAAGACTCCCTCGGCCTCAACCCCGCGGATCACAAAGCTGGCGTGGCTGGCAAGCCGCTGTGTGCGGCTGCCGGTCAGCATTGCCCCGTCCACGCTTTCGAGGATGCCCCCGATCAACTGGTCGCGCAGCACGCGCAGCCGAGCGTTCTCCTGCTCGCGCTCCGCCTCCACCAATTGCAGCGCCTTCGCCATGCCGACGATAAAGGGCACATTTTCGGTGCCGGCGCGCCGGCCGCCCTCATGGCTGCCGCCGGTCATATAGGGCAGATAGGGCGTGCCGCCGCGCAAATAGAGAAAGCCGACGCCCTTCGGCCCATAAAACTTGTGCGCGCTGGTGCTCATGGCGTCGACGTTGAGGTCGTCGACATTGAGCGGCAGCTTGCCCGCGGCCTGCACCGCATCGGTGTGGAAAGGCACGCCCGCAGCCTTGCACAGCGCGCCGATCTCCGCCACCGGCTGAACGGCGCCGACCTCGTTGTTGGCGTACATCACACTGACCACCGCCACATCCGTCCCGCCGCCCAGCGCCTCCGCCAACGCCTCGACCGAGACCAGCCCCTCGCCGTCCACCGGAACCAGCGTCAGATCAAAACCAAAATGCTCGGCCAAGTCCTGGGCGGTGTAGAGCACGGCCTTGTGTTCGATGGGCAGGGTGATGATGCGTTTAGCGCCCGTGGCCTGGCGGCGCGCCAGCGCAATGCCGCGCAGCGCGGCGTTGTCACCTTCAGTGCCGCAGCCGGTAAAGATGATCTCGCTCGGCTTGGCCCCGATTGCCTCGGCGATTGTGCGCCGCGCCTGTGCCAGCGCCACCCCGGCGCGGCGGCCCACGCTGTGAATGCTGGACGGGTTGCCGTAGAACTCGGCAAAATAAGGCTGCATCGCCTCCAGCACCTCGGCGCGCACGGGCGTCGTCGCCGAATGGTCCATATAGATCGTGCGCCGCGCTTCTGACATGGATGTTCCTTTCGCCCTACTTCCTACCGTGCCCAGCATCAGGCCAATCATTCGGGCCGATCACACCGCCCTCCGGCTTGCGATTCTAACACCGGCGCGGCGCACGGTCAAAGCTCCTGCGACAGTACGAGCCTATCTTCCCCTTAACGGCGGGCTTGCCAAGCGCGCCGGTTCGTGCCATAGTGATGGCAGTGGATCAATGGGATCGCGACGGAGTTCAGGATACAGGGAGGCCGCAGCCCATGAAAGCCAACCCGCTCTTCTTTCTGATCCCGCTGCTGGTGCTGTTGGGCACGGCGACCACGGTCGCGGCGCTCGAAAGCCGGCGCACGCCGGATTGGCAGACCACCCTCAACCGCTATCTGGCCGAAAATACCCAGACCGGAAAGCCGGCGCAAGTTCAAACGATCACGCGCGCCCGCCGGCCGGATCGGTTCACACATGAGATGGGTTCATCCGTCTCACATGCTTGGCAGTGGCAGATCGAGCGCCTGCCCTCTCCCCCGCAAGAACTCTACTGCGTACTGCTCCACTCCCCCGTGCCCGGCATGGGCGACGAGCCGCCGGCCCAAGTACTCTATGTCGGCTATCGCACCGATGCGCTCTACCGCACCGGCTGGATCGTCCACGCCGGGCCGCACAGCCCTTTCCCCGCCTCCCTGCCGCGCCGGCTTGCCGCGGTCGGGTGCGACCTGACCCTGCCATAACCGCCCTACTCCCTCGGCGCTTGTTTCCTGCGAACCCCTGCGATTTGACGGGCGATTGTGCCAACCGGTACAATGTCGCAAAATTTGCTGTCAGACCGTACACGCGCAATCGCCAGGTTCGCCAAACCACCTTGTAGAAATCACCCCTGGAAACCCGCCCCGACGCGTCTGTCTTTACCCTGGTAGCTATCTACGCTTCCCTTCCCTCTGCGACTGCCACAGCGCAGAGCATCAGGCCGAGCCTGGACAGCGCCGGATGCCCACGCCTCTGGTCTTCCGAATCATTTCGGCAGAGGCTTTTTTATCGCACAGGATCAAGGAGAAACCACGTTGTTACAGGGAAACGCCGCCGTCATCTTTGCCCTTGTTCTAGGGCTGCTTGGCGTTGGGTTTGTCATCTGGCAAATCCAACGCGTGATGTCCGAAGACACCGGAAATGACACCATGCGCGAGATCGCCAAGGCGATCCAGGAGGGCGCATCGGCATTTCTACACCGCGAATACTCGACCATGACGATCTTTGTCGTCATCGTGGCCCTGGTGATCAGCGTCTTTTTGGAATGGCAAACCGCGGTCTGTTTTGTGGCCGGTGCGCTCACCTCTGCCGCCGCCGGCTATATCGGCATGTGGACGGCGGTGCGCTCCAACGTGCGTACCGCGGCCGCGGCCCAGCGCAGCCTCAACGACGGTCTGCGCGTCGCCTTTAGCAGCGGCTCGATCATGGGCATGTCCGTGGTCAGCTTCAGCATCTTGGGGTTGACCATCCTCTATCTGGCCTTTGACGGCAACATCAACTACATCACCGGCTTTGGCTTTGGGGCGAGCAGCATCGCGCTCTTTGCGCGTGTCGGCGGCGGCATCTATACCAAGGCTGCCGATGTGGGCGCCGACCTAGTCGGCAAAGTGGAGCAAGGCATCCCCGAAGATGACCCGCGCAACCCCGCCGTGATCGCCGACAACGTGGGCGACAACGTGGGCGACGTGGCGGGCATGGGCGCAGACCTCTTTGAAAGCTACGCCGGGTCGATTGTGGCGGCCTCCGCCCTGGGCGCGCTGCTGGCTGCCGCCGACGCCTCCTATGCCGCCTTTATCAGCCTGCCCTTTCTGGTGGCGGGCGTCGGTATTATCGCCTCGTTGATTGGCGCTTTCTTGGTCAAGACGGAAGAAAACGCCAACCAAGAGCAGCTCTTGGCGACCCTGCGCCGCGCCGTCTGGGGTGCGTCGGCGTTGATCCTCGTCCTGACCGCGATCGTCGTGCCTCTGGCGGGCGTCAGCTTCAGCTATTGGTTTGTGATCTTGGTGGGCCTCGTCGCCGGCAACGGCATCGCCTATTTCACCGAATATTACACCTCCTATACCGAAAAGCCGACCCAGTCCATCGCCACCGCGGCCGAGACCGGCGCCGCCACGCTGATCATCCAGGGCCTGGCCGTGGGGATGATCAGCACCGTCGCCCCCGTGTTGATCGTAGCGGCGGCCACGCTCTTGTCGATTTGGCTGGGGATGAGCGCTTCGGACGGCAATCTCAGCGCCGGCCTCTATGCCGTGGCGCTGGCGGGCGTCGGCATGTTGAGCACGCTGGGCGTCACCCTCGCCACCGACGCCTATGGCCCTGTGGCCGACAACGCCGGCGGCATCGCCGAGATGAGCGACCTGCCCGACGAGGTCCGTCACCGCACCGATGCGCTGGACAGCCTGGGCAACACCACCGCCGCCACCGGCAAGGGTTTTGCGATCGGTTCGGCGGTGCTCACCGCGCTGGCGCTCATGGCCGCCTATGTCGAGGCCGTGCGCGTCAACTACCCGGAGATGACGCTCAACCTGCTCGACCCGGTGATGCTGCCCGGTATTTTGATCGGCGCGGTGCTGCCCTATCTGTTTGCGGCGCTGACCATGACCGCAGTCGGCAAGGCAGCCTATGAGATTGTGCTGGAGGTGCGCCGCCAGTTCCGCGAAATCCCCGGCCTGATGGAAGGCACGGGCCGCCCAGACTACAAGGCCTGCGTGCGTATCAGCGCCAATAGCGCACTGCGCGAGATGATAATTCCCGGTGCGCTGGCGGTCATCACCCCGCTGCTGGTCGGCTACATCCTGGGCGCAGAGGCGCTGGCGGGCATGTTGGTGGGGGCCACGGTCTCCGGCTTTATGCTCGCCGTGATGATGGCGAATGCCGGCGGCGCGTGGGACAACGCCAAGAAGTGGATCGAGACCGGCGAAATGGGCGGCAAAGGCTCCGAATCGCACAAGGCGGCGGTCGTGGGCGACACCGTGGGCGACCCTTTCAAAGATACCAGCGGCCCGTCGCTCAACATTTTGATCAAGCTGATGAGCATCGTCGCCTTGGTCTTTGCCGCCACCTTTGGCCCCGGCATGTTCTAAGGTCATAGTCCACGAAAGCGCAGGCCTCACGCCCGCTCCTCTGTCTGCCCTGCGCGGTCGGATGGAGCGGGCGTGTCCGATCTAGGGCTTGACAACGACCCTTTCCTCTCCTATACTTCACAGCTATACGAACATAGCTATACGAAAGCAGCAGGACACCGGCTCCTGCTGCCACTCTCCCATGATGGAGATGCCATGACCAGCGAACCCGCCCCGCTCCAGCCCAAACTCGCCCCCGCCGGCGACGAGGCCGCCCTGCCCCCGCCGCTGCGCGCCGACAGCGCACTCGCCGACGCCGTCGCCGCCTTCGACGACTATATGCTGCGTAAAGGCTTCAGCGACAACACGATCAAAGCCTTTCGCAATGACCTTAAAATCTTGGCCGGGTTTATGGACGGCGCAGCACGGCTGTATGAGATCACCACGCGCCGCCTCGAAGAATATCTCGACTGGATGCAGCACCGCCGCGGCAAGAGCTGCAGCGCCAAGACCCTGGCGCGGCGCATCACCAGCCTCAAGGTCTTTTTTGGCTGGCTGCACGGCATCGGCGTCTTGGCGAACGACCCGGCAGAACCCGTCTTGCAGCAGCCGGCGCGCACGCCGCTGCCCACCATCCTGCGCGACGAAGAGGTCAACCACCTGCTGCGCGCCGCCCAAAACTATCTCTTCGACGTCAAGAAACCCGACGCCCGGCCCTATCTCTTGGTCAGCCTGCTCCTGCAGACCGGCATCAAAAAGGCCGAGTGCGCCAACATCTTGATCGACGACGTGGACGTGAGCGATGCCTACGCGCCTGCCGTCGCCATCCGCTATGCCGACGAACGCCACGCCCACAAGAACCGGCGGCTCGCCCTCCACCCCAGCGTTGTGCATCCGCTGCAGGAATATCTGCGCCAATACCAGCCCGCGGCCTATCTCTTTGACTGCACGCCGCGCAACTTGGAATATGTCTTGGACGAGGTGGGCAAAGCCGCGGGCATCCACAGCACCCAGGTGGGGTTCGAGACACTGCGCTGGACATCCGCCGTGCGCGACTATCGCACAGGTATGCCCGAAGAGAGGCTGCGCGAAAAAATGGGGTTGAGCAAAATCTCCTGGCGCGAGACGCGCGAGAAGATATTCCGCCTGACCGGGCCGCTGGGCCGCTCACACGGGCCGGCGCCGGCTACTTCGTGATGTTCTGGATAGCAGGCAGCAGGGCGCGGAAGGTGCTCTGATATTGCAGCATGCTGTCGAGATAGTCCCCGCTCCACCCGCCGATCAGATAGACGCTGCCCTCGTTGAAGACCGCGCCCAAATGCCGCCATTCACCGCGCACCGGCGACGCCAACGGGCTCCATTGGTTGGTCAGTGGGTCGAAGCGTTCATGCCCGGCGATGGTGCGGGCCCAGCCGCCGCCCAAAGCCAGCACGGCCATGCCGTCGTAGACCACCGCCAGCCCGCTGCGCGGGGTCTGCATCGGCGGCAGCCGCCGCCAAATGTTGAAGCGGATGGCATAGGCGGCCGCGTCGGACAGTTCGCGTTTGCCGTCATAGCCGCCTGCCACCACGATCTCGCCGTCGACCAAGGTCGCGCCTAGAAAGGCCGCAGCCGTGTGCAGCCGCGTGACGCCCGTCCAATCGGCGGCAGTGGCGCTGCCCAGCTTTGCCGCCGGCAGTTGCCAGATCATATCGTGCATGGTCGCGCCGTCCCACCCGCCGATCAGATAGAGCCGATCCTCATAGACGACCAGCGCGGCCCCGGCCAGCGGCGACGGCAGCACGCCGCCGGTCTGCCAACGCTCGCTCGCCGTGTCAAACAGATAGAGGTCGTCGCTCACGCTGACCGCTGCCCCGTCATCCCCGGTGACGGCGCTGCCCCCCGCCAGCACAATCTGGTTGCCCACGACCGCAGCCGCGGCATTAGCCAACGGCTTGGGCAGCGGCGGTCCACTGTGCCACTTCCCTTCGCCCAGGGGATAGACCTCCACGCGATCCAGCGTCTGCCCGCCGCTGCCTTCGCCGCCCAGCGCATAGATCGCATGGCCCACCTGGGCGACGGCCAAGCGGCTGCGCGCCGACGGCAGCGCCGCATGCGTCTCCCAGCGCGGCAAAATCTCCACCGCCGGTTTTCCGATGACGGTCTGCCCGCTGTCGCTCAACAGCCCGACCGGCGACTTGGCGCGCCCCAGCAGGCCGGGCAGCAGCAGCGCCATCACACAGACCAGCAGCGCGCCCGCCAGCACCCCCAATTGCCAGAGCTGCGGCACTTCCGGCAGATCGGCCAGCGGCTGCGGCCCGGCAGGCGACGCCTCGAGCGCGGCAGCGGGCGCGCCGGCGGCAACCTGCACCCCAGGCATCGTCAGCCAGCCGCGCTGCAGCAGCACCATCGAGGCTTCCGTACGGCTGCTCACCTGCAACTTTTCAAACACGTTGCGCAGATGGACCTTGACCGTCTGCGGGCTGATCACCAAAGCGCGCGCAATTTCGCTGTTGGTCGCGCCCGTCACCAACAGGCGCGAGACCTCCATCTCACGCTCGCTCAGGGGGTTGTCGATCGGCAGTTGCTGCGGCGGGCTGTTCAGCTCGCCGTGATGCGTCTCCGCAGCCATAGACAAGGGATCGAAAAGTCGTCAGGAAAATCGTCAGATCGCTCAGGGGCAGCAGACCGGAAGCCGGCCGGGCCAATCCGCAGCCATGAACCGAGTGCAGCGGCTAGGCATCCAACGCCAGCGCCGCCAGCCGCCATTCTGCCAAAGAGAGCGTTTCGGCGCGCCGCGCCGGGTCGATCCCCGCCGCCGCTAACGCCGCGGCGATCTCCGGCTTAGGGCGCGCCAACCCTGCGCTCAGGCTGTTCGCCAGTTGCTTGCGCTTTTGGCCAAACCCGGCACGCACCACCTGGAAGAAACGCGCCGGAGGCACATCGCTCACCGCCGGCTGCGGATAGACATCCAGCCGCAGCACCGCGCTGTCTACCTTGGGCGGCGGATAAAAGGCCCCTGCAGGCACACGCTGCACAATGCGCGGGGCCGCATAGAACTGGACACTTACCGCCAGCAGCGACATCTCCCCGGGTTGGGCGCAGATGCGCTCGGCGACCTCCTTTTGCACCATCACCACGGCCAGCGTCGGCCGCACCTCCGCCTCTAATAGATGGCGCAGCGCCGCGCTCGTGATGTAATAGGGCAGGTTCGCTACGACTTTATAGTTTTTGTAGTCAAACTGATCGTCGAACTGTCTATCGTCGAACGGGCCGGCAGGATGGTTCGGCGCAAAGACCAGGTGCGCGGGCGCAAGCTCCAGAATATCGCCGTGGACGATCCGCACATGCGGCTGATCTGCAAACCGCCCGCGCAGCAGTTCGATCAGCCGGTCGTCGAGTTCAACGGCCACCACAAAACCGGCCTGAGCCGCCAACCGTTCGGTCAGCGTTCCCAGGCCGGGGCCGATCTCTAGAACCACATCCGCAGGCGACAGATCCGCCGCGGCCGCGATCCGGTCGAGATGTGTTTCATCCACCAGAAAGTTTTGGCCCAACGACCGCTTGGGGTCGATACGATAGCGCCGGACCAGTTCCATGACATGGCTCATAGGAGACGCCACGGCCCGCGCACTTGGGGTGGGCTGCCGTGCGCTCTATTCATCCTCCAGCTTCAAGACCGACATGAAGGCCTCCTGGGGGATCTCCACCGCCCCCACCATCTTCATGCGCTTCTTGCCTTCTTTTTGCTTTTCCAGCAGCTTGCGCTTGCGGGTAATATCACCGCCATAGCATTTGGCAAGGACATCTTTGCGCATCGCCTGCACATTGGCGCGGCTGATGATCTTCGTGCCCACCGCCGCCTGGATCGGCACGGTGAACATCTGGCGCGGGATGATCTCCTTCATCTTGCTCACCAGCCGCTGCCCCTTGCGATAGGCATCGTCGCGATGCACGATCACGCTCAGCGCGTCGACCGGCATGCTGTTCACCAGCACGTCCAGCTTGACCATATCCGATGGCCGATATTCGTCCAGCGTATAGTCCATGCTGGCATAGCCGCGCGTGCGCGCCTTGAGTTCATTGTAGAAATCGACAATCAACTCCGACAGCGGGATCTTGCAGGCCAGTTCAACGCGCTTGGTATCCAGCCAGCTCTGGTTCTTAAGTTCGCCGCGGCGTTTGGTCACCAGATCCATGATCGCGCCGATATATTCCGCCGGCGTAAAGACGCGCAGATCGCACCACGGTTCTTCGAGATGGTCGATCTCGGTCGGCTCCGGCAGTTCCGCCGGGCTGTCGATCACCATCTGCGTGCCGTCGGTCTTGGTCACCCGATACTCCACCGAGGGCGCGGTGAAGATGATGTCCAGGTCATATTCGCGCTCCAACCGCTCCTGGATGATCTCCATATGGAACAGCCCCAGAAAGCCCAAACGGAAGCCAAAACCCAAGGCTTGGCTCGTCTCGGCCTGATAGACCAGCGAGGCGTCGTTAAGCTGCAATTTTTCCAAAGCATCGCGCAGTTCGCCATAGTCCTCTGGGCTGGAGGGATAGGCCCCGGCAAAGACCATCGGCTTCAACGGCTGGTAGCCGGGCAGCAGTTCCGTGGCCGGCCGCGCCGCCACGGTGATCGTGTCGCCCACGTCCAAATCCTGCACACTCTTGAGGCCGGTGGCGATATAGCCCACCTCGCCCGCCTGCAATTGGTTGGTCGCCAGCATCGCCGGGGTCAAGACGCCCAGTTCGAGCGGCTCCATCACCTTGCCGCTGACCATCGCCAGCAGCGGGCGCGTGCCGTCGATATAACCATCGACCACCCGCACATAGGCAATCACCCCTTTATAGGGGTCATAGAAGCAGTCAAAGACCAAGGCTCGCGCTGGGGCCTCCGGGTCGCCCTTGGGCGGCGGCACCTGCTCGACGACCTGACGCAGCACTTCTTCGACATTCAGCCCCGCCTTGGCGCTGATGCGGGCGATGTCTTCGCCCGGCACGGCCAGCAGTTCTTCGATCTCCTCCGCCACATCGTCGGGCATGGCCCCCGGCAGGTCGATCTTGTTGATCACCGGCACAATGGTCAGGTCGTGTTCCAGGGCGGCAAAGAGGTGCGCCATGGTCTGGGCCTGGATGCCTTGCGACGCATCCACCACCAGGATCGCGCCTTCGCACGCCTGCAAGGCGCGGCTGACCTCATAGCTGAAGTCCACATGGCCGGGCGTATCGATCAGGTTGATCTCATACTCCTGGTCGCCCTGTTTGTAGATCATACGCACGGCGCTGGCCTTGATGGTCACGCCCTTTTCGCGCTCCAGGTCCATCGAGTCCAGCACCTGTTCGCGCATCTCGCGCGCCGTCACCGTCCCCGTCATCTGGATCAGACGGTCGGCCAAGGTACTTTTGCCGTGGTCAATATGGGCGATAATCGAGATATTGCGGATATGGTCCAGATTCATGTGTCTCTAAGGTTCTTAAAATCATGCGCCGCGCCAATCTTACGCACTCTATCATACCAGAACCGCCGCGGCAAACTGTCTACCGGCCACTGACTGCTGCCTTTGGAAGCCGTGCGGCGAACCAACTCACCGTGCGCTCCAGCCCCTCGGCCAGCGGCACCTGTGGCTCCCAACCCAAGATGCGCTGCGCCTTGGCAATATCCGGCTGGCGCTGGCGCGGGTCGTCTTCGGGCAGCGGCTCAAAGCGAATGCCGCCTTGGTTGCCGGTGATGGCGTTGATGCGCTCGGCAAACTCCAGGATCGTGATCTCCGCCGGGTTGCCGATATTAACCGGCTCCACCTCATCGCTCAACAGCAGCCGGTAAATCCCTTCGATCAAATCCGCCACAAAGCAGAAACTGCGCGTCTGGTGGCCGTCGCCATAGACCGTCAACGGCTCCCCGGCCAGTGCCTGGCTGATAAAATTGGGCACCACGCGCCCATCTTTTAGACGCATGCGCGGGCCGTAAGTGTTAAAGATGCGCACAATGCGCGTCTCCACGCCATGGGCGCGGTGATAGGCCATCGTCATCGCCTCGGCAAAGCGCTTGGCCTCATCATAAACGCCGCGCGGCCCGATCGGGTTCACATGCCCCCAATAGCTCTCCGGCTGTGGATGCACCATCGGGTCGCCATAGACCTCGCTGGTGCTCGCCAGCAAAAAGCGCGCGCCCTTGGCCATCGCCAGCCCCAGCGCATTGTGCGTGCCCAGGCTGCCCACTTTCAACGTCTGGATCGGTAGCTCCAGATAATCGACCGGGCTGGCGGGACTGGCGAAGTGCAAAATGGCATCCAGCGGCCCTTTGAGGTATATATAGTTCGTGACATTATGATGGATGAACGAGAAGTTGCGGTTGCCGGCCAGATGCGCGATGTTGTCGGTCGCGCCGGTGAGCAAATTGTCCATCGCGATCACTTCATGGCCTTCCGCCAACAAGCGGTCAACCAAATGGCTGCCCAGGAAACCGGCGCCGCCCGTCACAAGTATTCGCATTGCTGCCAGTCCTTTCCGTTCCGTGTTTGTCGAAAGTGGGCCACCATGTATCCCACGCTGCCGTTTGGTCCTCTACAACTGCCCACCGCCCCGATCCTTGCCATCTTTGCCGTGATGCTGGCGCTGGATGTCGGGGGACGCTATGCGCGGCGCTTGGGCATCCACCCCGACGACCTCTGGAATGTCGGGCTGATTGCTCTGGCTGCGGGTCTGATTGTAGCCCGACTCTGGAATGTTTTCCAGTTTTGGCCTATCTATCAAGCTGAACCGATCCTGATCTTCAGCATCCGCCCCAGCGGCTTTGAATTCTGGCCGGGGCTGGTGGCGGCGGTGCTGGCAGGCTATGCCTATCTAATCTACCGTGCCCTCGACCCCATGCGCGTGGCCGCAGCCTTGGCAGTGGGTGGGTTGGCGGGCGGTATGTTGCTCGCCGCTTCCGGCCATGCCACCGGCGCGATCCTGGGCACAAAGACCGATGTCCCCTGGGCGCTGGCCTATTTCGGCGAGATGCGCCACCCTGCCGGCCTCTATCAGATGGTCGGTCTGGCGTTCTTATCGATTGGGTTGTGGATCGTGGGTGATACCACCCGGCCCGGGCGCGTGACGCTGATGGCAGTTCTGGGCTACAGCCTGCTGCGCTTGGTCACCGACAGCTTTGTCGACAATGTGGAACTGATCGGCGCGTTTCGCCGCAGCCAGATCGTGGCGCTGGCCGTGGCGCTGGCTGCCAGCTTCGCCCTGGCTCGGCGCAGCGCATCCCCTCGCGCGGCCCCTGAGTCGCAGGAAGAACCCGCGTCTACTGCGCCGCAGGAAGCGCCTCGGTAGACGCCAACATCTGCACCACCAGCGCCAGCCCGCTGTCGATGTGGACCGTGGCGGGCTGCTCGGCCACCTCGTTGCTGATGGCGCGCGTGCTGCCCAGCCGCAGCGTCGCATCGGCCAGCGGATAGAGCAGACCGTGATAGGTGATGCCGGTCACCTCCGGCGTGAGCGGCAGCAGGCTCACGGTCGTCCCCGGCGCGCCGCCCAGCCGCAGCGTCTCGCCGCCGCGGATCAACGTCGCCACCTGGTCCCCCTCCACCAACGAGATCAGCGCGGGCCAGACCCGCTGCGCCAGGATCAGCACGTTTGCCAACGTTTGATCGAGCCGCCCGCCCAACGCGCCCACCACCACAACCTCTCGCGCGCCGTCGCGGATGGCGCGCTCGATGGCTAACTCCAGGTCCGTGGCATTTTTGCCCGTGGGGTGGCGCTCGATCTGCGTGCCTTGGGCTGCCAACTCCGCCGCAATCGCCGCGTCCAGGCTGTCGAGGTCGCCCACGATCACATGTGGGCGCACGCCCAGCGCCAGCGCATGGCGCGTGCCGCCGTCGGCGGCGACCAGATGATCGCCGTCATGCAGCCAGGGCCGCAGCGCGGCATAGTCTTGGATCAAGCCGTTGACAAACACCACTGCGCGCACAGGAAGCCTTCTATCAGTTCTTTGATAGGTTTTTATGAAGAAACGCCGAGTTGATCCAGGTCGAAATTCCGGCTGTTGAACTTCACCACACCATGCCAGTCAATCACACCAGAGGGAGCACAAAAGTCGCGAACGAAATCACCCGTGATTCGCTTCCATTCATGTATTCAGCTTTTTCCTCTAACAGTCTTGGCCGCAGCATGTCCATTGGCGGAACTTCAACAGACGTATAATCTTCCCCATCTCCATCAGAAGCAGTTTCACCTGAATGCACTAGCCCTAATCGTTCCCGCGCCATAGCACAGTACTTGGGGTCAAGATCGATGCCAAGAAAATGCCTATTTAAATCCCGAGCAGCAACGGCTGTCGTTCCTGAACCGACAAATGGATCAAGCACCAGAGCTTCTTCCTGGGTAAAGAGTTTGATAAACCAGGCAGGAAGATCAACCGGAAAAGCCGCACTGTGGTTGCGATTACCGCACTCTGTCGCCATATGGATCACATTGGTCGGATAAACCTTGCTCCTGCCCAGCCAGTTGGAGACGTTCTTACCAAAACCGCTTGCAACTTTTGACTCGTCTCGGATCCGGTCGGTGTCGCTCAACCTGCTCAAGCGACTCTTCGACCAGTCTCCAACCGGAACCATGACCGCTTCTTGATTCATATAGAAATTGCGTTGCTTATTGAACTGCAACAATCGTTCCCAAGAATCGCGAAAACGATTAGGCCATTTTCCTGGATATGAATTCTTCTTGTGCCAAATAAATTCTTCCGTCCACAGCCAACCTAATTCTCGCATTCTCATAATCAACTCAAGAACGTAAGTATGGCGCTCACCATCTACTACTCGTTCCTTGATATTGAGAATAAACGTACCTGTCGGCTTCAGGATTCTAAGGAACTGTTCGGCCTTGGGAGTAAACCACTCCACATATTCGCTGGGCTTGACGCCTCCATAGGTATGCCGGCGCTGGTCTGCATAGGGTGGCGAGGTGAAGATCAGATCAACGCTGTCATCCGGGCAAGACCGCAATACTTCCTCGCAATCGCCGAGCACAATCGCATCATAGAGTTCCATATCCGATTCCACCTCCTAGAACATAGATTCTAGCACATCTATGATGCGTGCAAAACTGCTTGCAGGTTGGGGGTTGGGCTTGGCAGAAGCGCTCCAACAGGAATGACTGCCCCAAGCGTCTAAAGATACGCATTGTAGATGAAGATACCGACCATCGCCAGCGCGATCGTCATCTCCAGGATCGCCGCTACTATCATGCTGCTGATATAGGCCTGCACCGCCGCCGTCGCCGCTTGGGCGTTGTTGCCCTTGTCACGATATTCGACCAGCCACATCCCGGCCATCGCCCCCAAGATCGCGCCCAGGATGCTGCCCAACAGCGGAACCCAGCCCAGCGCCAGCGCGCCGAACAGCCCGCCCACAATCGCGCCCACAATCGACTTCCAACTGGCCCCGGCGCGGCGGCTCATCACCGTGCTCAGAAACAGGTCCGACCCCCACGCCACCAGCGCCAGCACGCCGAGCACCGTCAGCGTGCCCCAGCCCAGCCGCGAAAAGCCGTCGGCCCACGCCCAGATAAACGCGCCCAGCCAGATCAAAAACGGGCCGGGCAGCACCGGGATCACCGACCCGGCCAGCCCGATAAAGACCAAAATCATCGCCAACGTGGCCCACAGCGCTTGTCCGTCTATCGTCATCGTCACCATCCTTGCGTCACCGGTGCGCTTGCCCTGTTGTCCACAACCGGCCGCAGTCGCGGCCGCTGAACCAGGGCTTTGCCATTATACCGTCCGCGTCGCGGCCTGCCAACCGCGGTTGCGGCAGACCGGCAAAGCGCGCATCGAAACGGTGCTATAATAGCATCCTAACCGTGGCGCTCGTAGCGCGACACAGAGTTCTCCCCCAAAGGAACGCCCGTCATGAATCCTACCCAACCGCAAGATGCATGGGCCAGCGGCGACGACTACGAACCCTATGTGGGGCGCTGGAGCCGTCTGGTCGCCCGTCCGTTTCTTGCCTGGCTCGCGCTGCCGCCCGGCGGCCGGTGGCTGGACGTGGGTTGTGGCACAGGCGCACTCAGCGCAACCATCCTCCGCCACGCCGCGCCCAGCCTGGTCAAAGGCATCGACCGTTCGGCGGAGTACAGCGCATTCGCCCAAGCCCGCATCCACGATGCGCGGGCGCAGTTTGACGTCGGCGACGCGCAAGCGCTGCCGGTAGAGAGCGGCAGCTATGACGCGGTGGTCTCTGGTCTCATGCTCAACTTTGTCTCGCAGCCGCGGCAGGCCGTGGCAGAAATGGCGCGCGCCGCCAAAGCCGGCGGCATGGTCGCTGTCTATGTCTGGGACTATGCCGGCAAAATGCAACTGATGCGCCACTTCTGGAATGCGGCCGCGGCGCTTGACCCTGCGGCCTACGCGCTTGACGAAGGACGGCGCTTTCCGCTCTGCCAACCCGCACCCCTGACACAGGTGTTCCAAGACGCAGGTCTGACGGCCGTCGAAGTCCGGCCCATTGATATTGCGACCGATTTTCAAGACTTTGACGATTACTGGTCGCCGTTTCTAGGGGGTCAAGGTCCTGCGCCCAGCTATGTAAACTCGTTGAGTGAAGAACGCCGCGCGGCCCTGCGCGAGCGCATCTGCGCAGGATTGCCCTTTGCGCTCGACGGCTCCATCCCGCTTGTGGCGCGCGCTTGGGCGGTGCGCGGCCTGCGCGCCTAGCGCCGTTGCCCGGCGACATTGCGCTACAGCCCCTTAATGAGGCACAGAAACATGACCCACGTTACGATCCACGGCGAGCGCTTTCATCTAGACGGCGCGCCCACCTACCCAGGACGCAGCTATCGCGGCATGTCCATCGAAGGGCTGTTGATCAACAGCCGCATGGTGCAGGCCACCTTCGACGACGAAAACCCCGCCACACGTCTCCGCTGGGCCTACCCTGACAGCGGCGTCTGGGACCCGGAACGCAATGTGCGCGAATTCATCGACGCGCTGCCCGTCTATCGCGCCCACGGCGTGCTGGCCCTCACCCTCAACTTCCAGGGCGGCAGCCCCGAAGGCTACAGCCAAGACCAGCCTTGGGAAAACAACGCCTTCACATCCCAAGGCGAGATCAAACCAGCCTACCTGGCGCGCATGCAGGGCGTGCTCGACCGCATGGACGAGTTGGGCATGGTCGCCATCCTTGGCGTCTTCTACTTCGGCCAAGACGAACGGTTGGCAGATGAGGCCGCGGTGGTCCACGCCCTGGAAAACGTCGTGCGCTGGGTCTTGGGTCGCGGCTATCGCCATGTGCTTCTGGAGGTCAACAACGAATGCGATGTCGCACGCTATGAACACCCGATCCTAACCCCGCCGCGCGTCCACGAATTGATCGCCCACGCCCAGACATTGACCCAGGACGGGCAGCGGCTCTTGGTAGGCGCCAGCTTCCGCGGCAACGCCATCCCCACCGAAAACGTGGCGGCCCTCTCCGACTTCCTGCTCCTCCACGGCAACGGCGTGCGCGACCCCAACCGCATCGCCGAAATGGTGGACCAGACCCGCGCCCTGCCCGCCTATCGCCCCATGCCGATCCTCTTCAACGAGGACGATCACTTCGACTTCGACCGGCCCCACAACAACTTCCTGGCCGCGCTGTCGCGCTATGCTTCCTGGGGCTATTTTGACCCCGGCGCAAACAACTACCGGGACGGCTATCAGTCCGTCCCGGTCAACTGGCAGCTATCGACCCCGCGCAAACAGGCGTTCTTCGCGCTCGCCCAGGAGATTACAGGGAGAAGGCAGGTGGGCAGTGGGGCAGAAGAAAGTAGCCAGTGATCAGAGGCGGACTATGCGCATGAATGCTCACGCTCTTCTGTCTCTGCTGCTCTGGCTACTGACGTACGGACACGGTATACCGTGTCCGTACCGATCACTGACCACTTCCCCTCTGGCCTTTGCGGTGAAATTCTCTGCCCCTACTCCCTAGCTCGCCCGATAGACCACGGCGCGGTTATAGGGGATCAGGATCAACTCCGGCCCATCTTGCGGAAAAACCGCCACCCACGCCTGCGGGTCATAGTTGCGCTTGACAAAGCACTGGTAATGCGCCGGGACCGCGGCCTTTAGCCCGATCTTCTGCGCCATCTTGGCCGAACCATCGAAGAAGGGGAACTCACCTTCGCTGGGGTGCGTGGTCAGCAGACCGATGTCGGGGCGCAGGTTGGCGATGGGCTGCGTCAGTTCATCATGCTCGGCAAAGGTGTTGATCGGGTCGCCCGAAATATAGACGCGCACCCCGCCGATCTCCACCACAAAGCCAAAATGCTGCACATCGGGCGGCTTGATGCCGTCTTGCGGCGCGCCCTGCGGCGGCTTGGCCCACACCACATGCACCGTCACCGCACCCAGCTTCACAGTGTCTCCGGCATTCACCGTCATCAAACGGTCGTCGGGGATGCCGTGCTCACGCAGGTTGTCGATGCTCTCCACCGGCCCCACAAAACGGCAGCCGCCAAACGCCTGGTGGATCTTGAGCAGCGATTCCGGCCAGGTATGGTCGCGGTGGTTGTGCGTCAACAACACATAGTCCGTGGGCAGCGTCGTCTCGTCCAGCGGCGGCTGCGCGTGGATAAAACGGTCGGCGGGCCGTTCGCTGGGAAAATAGGGGTCCACCTGGACCACTGTGCCCACTGCGTCCTTCAACGCAAACGAGCTTTGTCCAAACCAGTGGATGCCTACCGCGCCGGCAGGCACGGACAACGCGTTAAACGAATGCATTTCTTTGCTCCTTGCAACTTCTTGGCTAGACTAATTCTTGGCTAGACGGTAGGGTCAAGCGGGTCAAACATGTAGGGCGCAACCAAGGCTCAACCCATTATGGCAAAACAAGAAGGCGTCATCAAATTCGACCTGGTCTATACACCTGGCCCGGCGCTGCCCGCCGAGGTCCTCGCCGAGTTGAACGGCTGGCGCGACACGCTTTATACGCGGCGGCTCATCGGCCAAGACCCGGCGCGCTACGGCGGCTATGGCTATGGCAACCTGAGCTGCCGTCTGGCTCCCTTCGATGCGCCGCCCAACGCACGCCGTTTTGCCATCAGCGGCACGCAGACCGGCCACCTGGCCGCGCTGACCCCCCAACACTATGCGCTGGTCTTGGCTTGCGAGCCGGAGTACAACCGCGTCGTCGCCACCGGCCCCATCCGCCCCTCGTCCGAGTCGTTGACCCATGGCGCGGTCTATGCCGTGGATGCCGCCCTGCGCTGTGTGCTGCATGTCCACTCACCCGAACTCTGGCAGCAGGCCGCACGGCTCAACCTGCCCATCACTGACCCCGCCGTCCCCTATGGCAGCCCAGAGATGGCCGCCGAAGTCCGCCGCCTCTTCGCAGAGACCGAAGTCGCAGAGCGCCGTGTCTTTGCCATGGGCGGGCACGAAGACGGCATCATCGCCTTTGGGCCAACCACCTCCGCCGCCGGCGATGCCCTGCTGGCCGCCTGGACGATGGCGCACGCCGGTTGAGCGTAGGCAAACGGACCGGCGCAAGACCATTTGCCTACGCGCCTACAGTAGACCGATCGATCCCGCGCTGTACCCGGCTCGTATATCGAGCGTCATTGTTTCCGCGCCAAAACCTTCTATCGTGGAAACGTTCCTTATGCCGCTTGCCTGACTCGGCGCTGGATGCGCCCGAGACAGGGAGCGTGCCGTTTCATCGTGCGGCGTCTCACACCCGGTTCTGTATGACCGGTCTACGGAGATGCCGATACCCAGTCGCTTTGTTGCAGCGCCGTTTGTCCCCAGCCCCACCACTGCACGCCCTCCAACCGCCGTTGCCTCCCCTACTGGCGCATGTAGCGCAGCCGGCGCAGTGCAGAGCCGCCGACAGGCAAACGACGCTCAACCGATGAGAGGACAGCATGAGAAAGACATTTGCTAGCATCCGGCATACCGCCCAATATAGCACCCGATGGACACTGACCCTGGTCTGTGGCTTTGCGCTGTTGCTGCTCACAAGCAATCTCGCCTTGGCCGCCGATACAGTGCAGATAGTCACACCTGCCGACCTCGGCACGGGAGACGGCCAATGGCATGTGGCCAATCAGCGCGACGGCGGCCTCAGCCAGATCACCGCGACCCAGCCCGACCCATACGGCGGCGCAGGCTCGCTTGAACAGTCGCTTCCCGACCCCGCGAGTCCTCCGCCCAAGACGGCGGGCTACTCGCCCAAGACCGACTTCCAGATCGTCCAGCAGGCCGGGTTTGGCTTGCTCGCCCAACTGGACGCGCTGGGCTTCGACTGGTATCGCGACAGCAGCAGCATCGCCCCCGGCCACCTGACCCCGGCGCTGCGCGTGCTGGTCTATGACCCCGACGCCAACGACAGCTATCTGCTGGTCTGGGAAGGCGTCTACAACGGCTACCCGTCCAACGGCCCTGCCGTGCCGGTCGACACCTGGGTGACTCAAAACGTACCGGCCGGTAATTTCTGGCGCGTTCCCCAGTTTATCGACGGGACCTTCATGGGCATCAGCGCCTGCGTGGATGGCGTCAACGACCCTGCCGACCCCACCGCCTGCTTCGTCTTTGATCGCGGGCTGGACGATTGGGGTCTTGGCCCGAACACCTTGGTCGTAGGCCTGGAAGTCGGCCTCGGCTCCGGCTGGACCGGTTCCTATCTCAGCTTTGTCGACTATGTGCGCCTGGGCTTCAGCGGCAACACCACCGTCTATGACTTCGAGCCGAGCGCGCCCGAACCAAGCGCGGGTTTTGTCACCGGCGGTGGCTGGTTTATCGACCCCAACGCGCCCGCAGGGGCCAAGAACCCCAAGGTGACCTTTGGCTTCAACGCCATGCAACTGCCCGGCAGCCCCGACTTTCACGGCAGCTTGCAGGCCAATATCCACACGACCAAGCTAAAGCTTCACGCCGACACCATTACCCTGCTGGTCGTGGACCCGGCGGCGGGCACAGCGCAGATCGAGGGTGAGGGGACCATCAAAACTGCCGGCAAGCCCAGCGGCGGCCCCAAAGAGCAACCGGCCCGCTTCCGCCTGGAGATCGTCGCCGGCAACCCCGACCAAGTTCGGCTGCAGATCTATTCGCTCGAGGGCGGCGTCGAGACTCTCGTCTATGACAGCGGCGCGCTAGTCGCGTTGGGCGGCGGCCAGATCACGATCCACCAGGAAGCCGCCACGCAGGAGGATGTCGAGCAGATCGAAACACGCGTGGCCTCCCTGCTGGCGCAAGCAGAGCTTGACGCCGACCTGGTGATAACCAACGATCCGTTCCCGCTCTTTATCCCTATGGTGGCCGGCGGCTAGACCAAGTTCGCCCCACAGTCAAGAGTTTGGTATAGCGAGGGGGCGCGTCCCAGCGGCGCGCCCCCGTTTGCTGCCCTTGCCGGATGGGCAGGCCGTCCGGCGGCGCGTATCAGGCCGCGGATAGTTTGCGTACCACCCCGCTGCTGCCGTCAATCTCTACCGTTTCCCCGTCCTCAATCCACCCCGGCGCACCGGCCAACCCGACCACCGCCGGGATGCCCAGTTCGCGCGCCACAATCGCCGCGTGCGAAAGCAGGCTGCCGCGTTCGACGACCAGCCCCGCGGCCAGCGGCAGGATCAGAATCCAGCTTGGGTCGGTGTGCTCGGCCACCACAATGTCGCCTGCGGCTAGGTCGGCATCCAGGGGGTTGCGAACCACGCGCGCCCGCCCCCGCACGCGGCCCGGCGAACACCCCAACCCCACCCGCCACTCGCCAGGAGCTTCTATATCCGTGGGCGCAGCCGGGCGCTCGGCCTGGAAACGGTTGCCCTGATGGACCATGCCCAGCGTGGCAAAGCGCGCTGCCGGCGCGGGCAGCGCCGCATAGCGCGCCCACTCCGCCCGGCGCAGCGCGGCCAGCCCGCGCAGATCGGCGCAGGTCGCCGTGCCTTCGACGACGCCGCACACCTCGTCTACCTCCAGATAAAAGACCTCCGCCGGGTCATCCAAGAGGCCGGCGGCATAGAAGCGCAGCCCTAACTCTCGAAAGATCTGCCGGGCGCGGCCAAAGACGCGCGTGCGCTCAAATCGCAGGTTTTCGCGGTCGCGCACGTGGCGGCGGGCGTTGGCGAGCACCCAGCCAAAGAGCCGGCGCCGCAGCGGTTGGCCGGCCAGCGCCGCGGCCACCCGCGCTTCGGCCTTTGCGCGCAGCTGCGGCTGGCGCTCGGCGGCGGGCAGCGCCGCAGGGTCGAGCAGTTGCTGGCGCGCCAGCCTGCCCACGGCGCGCAGCAGCGGCAGCGGGTCGTCGTGCAGCGTGGCGCTCTCCAGCTTCAGTTCATTCAGGCAGCGCTCGCCAAAACGTTGCAGATAGTCCTGGTAGCCCGCGGCCAAGGCGGGCAGCGCCGCCAGCGCCGTCTCGACGGCGCGGCGGCTGCCCGTCTCCAACAGCGCCACCAGCCCCGGCTGGCCCGTCTCGGCGCGCGCGGCCATCTCTGCCAGGGCGCGCACACGCGCCGCCGGCTCGGCGCTGATCATCCCCCCTTCGCCGCTGAGCAGGTCGTTTTGCAGCGTCGCTTCCGCATCGCCGCACCAGGCCGCGGTCAGCCTGGCGAGTACGCCGTAGAAGATCATGGCAAAGAAATCGTTGAGCAGCGGCGCATCCCAATGATGCAGCAGTTGGCTGTCCAGCGCGTGATAGTAGGCGACCAGTTCGTCGGCGCGCCGATCGCTCAGGTCGGGCCGCCCTTGGCCCAGGGCCGCGTCCAGCCGGGCATAGAAGCGCCGTTTGGTCGCATCCAGCCGCGCAAAGCTGACAACCAGCCCCAACACCGTGCGCGCCAGATAAAGACGGTCGGCCAGCCGCTGCTGCCAGGTCGTCTGCGCCAGCCCCGCGGCCACGCTGTCGGGCAGCGGCTCCTTCACGCCCATCATCTGCTCCATAAAACCGCGGTTGGCCTTAAAGCCCGGCAGCAGCGCCAGCACTCGATACCAGTTGAGCAGGTTGTAATAGATACGCCCGCGGATCAGCCCGATCATATTGGCAAAGACCGGCTGGTGCGCCTGGATGACAGCCCGCGGCACGCCCAAAATGCGGCAGAACTCCTGGTAGACCTCCTCATAGGCGCGGCGTGCAAACGAATAGGTCAAGGGCGTGGTTGTGCCGCCATAGCTTTCGATGATGTTGCTGTTGTCCCACAGCGTCCGCACCCCGTCCGGGTCGGGCAGATCGGCCAGCGTCGTGATCGGCCGCGACTGAAGCAAATAAAGACGGTCGTCCGCCCAGGCCCATTCGATATCCTGCGGCCTGCCCAGCAGCGCGGCGCAGCGCCGCGCCAGCGCCGCCACGGCCTGCACCTGAGCATCGTCCAACACCGGCCGCGCCGGGTCATGCAGCGTGCGCGCCGTGATCATGCCGCTCCGATCCACCTGCCAGCTATCGCCGCTCTGCGCGCCGCTTACCAGCGCATCGCCGCGACCGGTCACCGCGGCCACCACCGCCACCCCGCGCCGCCCGCTCACGGCGTCGGCGGAAAAAGCCACCCCCGCCGCCGCCGCCGGAACCATGCGCTGGACCAAGACCGCGGGCGCACTCGGCGGCCCCGCCAGCCCGCGCTCGGCGCGATAGGCATAGACGCGCGGCGCAAAACCCGACCGCCACACGTCCACCACCCGCCGCGCTACGTCCTCCGGCGCGACCTCCAGATAGCTTTCCAACTGCCCGGCGAACGAATGGCCCGCGCTGTCTTCCTCCACCGCCGAAGAACGCACCGCCAGCGCCGCGCCGTCCGCGGCCACCCCGCCCAGCGCAGTTTGCAGCGCGGCCGCAACCTGGGGCGCAAGCGCCAGCCCCGCCAATGCCGCGGCCGCGGCGTCGGGGGTGGCGGCCTGCGCCAGCGCGGCCTTTGCCGCAGGCTCCAGGCCGGCGGCAAAGGCCGCGGGCGTCACCACACACCAGCCGGGTACAGGCAGCCCCTCGGCAGCCAGGCACGCCAGCGTCGCCGCCTTGCCCCCGGCCTGGGCGATCGCAGGCAGCGCGTCGTCCAGGCCGATCACCGGCGGGGCGGGCGCCTCTGGGCCGGCAGACTGCCCGGCAGGAATAGAAACAGCAGGGAAGGAAAATGGCACAGTTGTCATGGCATAATTCTAGCCGAACCGGGCAGACGGGCCTATATCTGCCCTACGCTGCTCGCAATTTCACTTTCCGAAGACCGTAGCGTAGCTCACGGAATTGCACCGCCGCGCGTGAGAACATCGTATAGCTACCGACTGATTTCCGTATAACAATCATATAGAGGCGGTCTGCCTGTGTGTGGCGGCATTGCCTACCGGCAAGCCGCGGCGCGCCCGTGACAGACCGCGGAAGGAGGATCGATGTCCGCTTATCAGCACGATGCGCAACCAAGCTTCTGGGACGGCGCCAAGCGCTTTCTGTTTTATGTCGCGATCATCGCCGTCGCGATCTGGCTGTTCACCATCGCCACCGAAGCGCGTTCCCTTGCTCAATCTAACGCCGAGCTGGTGCAGACCCCCATCTACCAGATGACCATGGTGCCTGGCGGCCCGGTCCGCTTTAGCAGCCAGTTCGAAGATGCGTTGGAAGCGAGGGTTGAGCAGGCAGGCGACAACGCGGCAGAGATGCCTGCGCTCGAACCAGCCGACTATCTGTGGATGACGCTTGTCATACGCAATGTCGGCGAACGTTCGGCCAACAGCCTGGCCCTAGAGGTGACCACCACCGCACCGATTCAACAACTGCTCTTTACCGCGCCGGGCTGGCGCAACGAAGCCGCGATTGACTATGAGGCGGGCACGCCGACTGCCGACGTCTCATTTGAGGCGCTGGGCGTAAACGACGAGGCATTGCTTTTTATCGCGCTCAGCCCGCAAGCATTCGACACCCCCTACACCGAGGAAACCCATCGTATGTGGGCGCGCAGCTTTGAAATCTACTTCGAAAAAGCCCACGTCGAGTCGGATCTAGCTGAGGCCCTGCTCTATGGTCACGGCTATGTAACGCCCGAAGAGGAGGCAGAGCAATCCTAATCGCCCCACCCCATGCGCTGCCGGCCTGAATTTTCTCAGCGGCTTGGTTCACTTTTGCGGAACGCGGCCTACTTGACACGGGCGGTCGCACCCCTTAGAGTGAAAGACCGATCGGCCGCAGGTATCCACGCACCTGCCCGGAGAGAGGAACCAATCCGCTGTGACTGCACAGTTCACCATCTGGCAGGCGAGCGCGGCGGCGGCGCTGCTGCTGTTCGCTGCGCTCTACGGGCGAGGCTGGCGGCGTCTACACCGCGCCTTGCCCACCTTGGCGACTGGGGCGCGTTTGGTGGCGCTGGGCGGCGCGCTGCTCGCCCTGGCGTTGGCCCTGGTCTGGCCGCTGCCCATCTGGAGCAACTACCTGCTCACGCTGCGCTCACTGCAAAAGGTGCTGATCGCCATGGTGGCCGCGCCGCTGCTCTGGCTGAGCTGCCCGGTGCAGATCATCGCTTGGGGGCTGCGCGGCCCGGCGCGGCGCGCCTTGGTAGCCCTGCACCGGGGCCACGACCCGCTGTCGCGCAGCGCGCGCGCCCTCACACGGCCTTTGTTCTGCTGGTTTGCCTTTCTGGGCGCGTTTCTCTTCTGGCATGATCCACAGGCCGTGCCCTTTATGGTAGGCGCTCGCTGGTTTCACTTTGTCGCACCTTGGCTGCTGCTCGGCGCGGCCCTGCTCTTCTGGTGGCACGTCGTCGACACCGGCCCGCGCCTCCACACGCGCCTGCCCGCCTGGGTGCTCATCGTCTATGTGATCTCCGTGGAGATCCCCAACATGATAGCGGGGGTCACCATCGCCTTCTCCAGCGCGCCCCTCTATACCTATTACGCCACGCTCCACGCCCAGGGCCGCGCCCTGTTGCCGCTCACCGCGATCACCGACCAGGTGACCGGCGGGGCCATCGTCTGGGTCTTTGGCAGCCTGGTCTACATCAGCGCGGTCGTGGCGATGGTACACCGGCTCTTCCGCCGCGACGGCAGCACCGCCCCCCACCCACTGGTCGGCTGGGACGCCAACGACAAGTTCATCGCCCCTGGGCTGGAACAACGCGTGGTGCAGAACCGGCTGCACAATGTCGACCTCAGCCACCACTAGTAGAAGATAGACCGGCAGCAGCGCCAGCGCGCCATAGCAGGCCAGCAGCCACCCCGCCGATAGCTGCTCCAGCCGCGCGCTGCCGCGCGACGACGGGCTGCGCACAAAACGCACACCCACGATCGCCGCAGCCGCCGCGCCTACGCTTGCCACCATCCCCAGCAGTTCCCAACTGCCCGCGGCGCGGCCCGCCAACGTGGCGCAGCCCCCCGCCAGCGCCAGCGCGACCCACCACACCGCCGTGGCGCGCCGGATGCCCCACAGGCTGCTGTAGGTCTCCACCCCCGGCTCTTCATCCGCCGGGGCGCGCAGCTTGCGACCTACCTCAAAGACCACGCCATTGGCGTAGGCCGTCGCCAGCAGCCACCCCAAGCCCCCAGGCGCGTGCTCCCCCGCTGCCAGCCAGACGCACGCCGTGGCATAGACAAAGATCAGCGGCAGCACGGGCATATGGCTGAGCATATAGAGCAGCGGCTGCCTATGCAGCCGGCCCCCCACGCCGAACTCCCAGCGCATCAGCGCCATATAACCCCAGACCGCCGCCAGCGCCCACAGCAGCGCGGGGGCCAGCCAGAGCGTGAGCAGCGCCTGTATCCCCCCCGCCGCCGCCGCCATCCACGCCAGTTCACGCAGGCGGATCAGCCCGCGCGGCACAGGCCGGTAGGGGCGATGCGCCCGATCCGTCTCAAAATCCTTGTATTCGTCGGCCACGCGCAGTTGAAAAAAGAAACCCAGCAGCGCCACAAACGCCACGCCCAGCGCCGCCCACGGATACGGCTTCGCCGCGGCGCGCGCCGCCTGAGTCCAGCCCACCGCACCCGCGGCCAGCACGGCCATCAGCAGCGCATAAACGCCCAGTGGAAAACGCTCCGCCTGATAGACCGCAAAGCGGCGCAGCAGCCCCTTCTCTGCCAGCATAGTCTGTTCCGTCTCTGTATAGCGGTCAAGCGCCCTCGCCTGGGCGAGCAAGACAAGCGATTTGACTTGCGCAGGCGATGCCGGTACAGTCAGCAAAATAACCGGATTGCAGCCTTAGCGCAACCCGGCTCATTCACTGCCCACCTAAAACGGAGGCCGGCTTCCCATGACAAACAGAAGTCGCTCGACAGCGGCCCCTGGCTGCTCGTCAAGCCCGGCATCAACCGCTTTGTCTGGGACTTGCGCCATGCGGGCGCGACCCGCGTGCCCGGCAACAAGACCGCGGGGGAGAGCCTGCGCGGGCCGTTGGTTGTACCGGGCCTCTATCAAGCACGGCTGAGCGTGGGCGACCACCAGCAGACGCAGCCCTTCCAGGTGGCCAACGACCCGCGCGTCCAGACCTCCTTGGCCGATTTAGAAGCCCAGCAGACCATGCTGCTGCGCATTCGCGACAAGATCGGCGACGCCCACCGCGGCGTCAACCGGCTGCGCGACCTGCGCGGCCAGGTGCAGTCTTGGCGCGCCCGCACTCCGGGCGACAGCGCGCTCACCCAGGCGGCGGATGCCATCCTCAGCAAGTTGGAAGTGATCGAAGATGCCCTGATCTTGCCCGGCGACCAAAAGAATGTCTATGCGCTGGTGCAGCGCCCGCGGCTCAACAGCGCCTTGGCCTCGTTGATCAGCAACATCGCCGCTGCCGATGCCAAACCCACGGCGGGCGCGGCCGAACTGGTGACCTACTACAGCAGCCAGGTCGACGCCCACTTGGCCCAATTACAGAACGTGATCGACCAAGATATCGCCGCGTTCAACCGGCTGATCCGTGAGCGCGACCTCGCCCCGGTCAGCGCCGGCGATCACGCCCCGGCTGCGCCGTAGCCGTTCCGATCCCACGCCGCCGCGCGCCCGGCTTGGCCCCCTGGCGCGCGGCGGATCAAAAACCGGGTGTATTTTTTGCCGTTGCCACCCCCGCGTCGCGCGGGTATAATAGCGTCGAACTGCACCTGTTGTCAGAAAGTTGGAAGAAAGACATCTGCCTTTCTTCTTGAGGACCTAGACGCCATGCCGGCCTTTAGCCAATTGCCGTTCGATCCATCCGGCCAGGATTCCTTATCCTTCGGAGAGACCAGGCGGACCAACCCAAACCGTACCCCCCCGTCCCAGCCTTCCCACGTCCCCGCCAAAGAGACGCCGCCCCCTACCCCCAACGGGGCCGGTGGCACAGACGCACCCTCGGGGCCGATCGAGCCGCCTAAATCCGCCGAGCCGGAATTCGACGCCGCCCTGCTGGAACTGCCCTATCAAGAGGGCATCTACAGCAAAAAACCGGTCGAGCAGCTCAACGCATCGATGCCCCTGGCGCTCTATGACGAGAGCCTGCCGGCGCTGAACGCGGATGAGATCGACGACCGCGTCGCGCCCGACGTGGACGCCCAGCCCGCACCCGACGCGCCCGAAGACGAACACCCCACGCCGCCGGTCACGGTCATGCCTGCCCAGCCCAGCTTCGCCGACCTGCGCGCCGCCGTCGCCCGCCTGGAGCCGATCCCCAACGCCGACGCCACCGGCCCCATCGTGTTTGACCCCAGCGTCGACGAACTGCGCGGGCTGGACCTGCTCATGCATCGGCTGCCTGCGGCCTATGGCCCGCGCGAACGGGAGCGGCTGTTGCGCGCCTATGTTGTCGCCGGCTATGCCCACCGCAACCAGCGGCGCGAAAGCGGCGAACCCTATGTCCTCCACCCGCTGGCGGTCACCACCATCCTGGCCGACCTGCGCATGGATGTCGATACGCTCTGCGCCGGGCTGCTTCACGATGTCGCCGAAGATACCGACTTCGACCTGGCCTACCTGCAGGAGCAGTTTAGCTCGGGGATCACCAGCCTGGTCGACGGCGTGACCAAGTTGAAGCGCATCAACGAATTGAGCAACGCCCAGCAGGGCATCGCTGACGCCAAGGCCGAATCGCTGCGCAAGATGTTCCTTGCCATGGTCGACGACGTGCGCGTGGTCATCATCAAGCTGGCCGACCGGCTGCACAACATGCGCACGCTGGGAACCCAAAAAAAACACAAACAAAAACGCATCGCCCGCGAGACGCTCGACATCTTTGCCCCGCTCGCCAACCGGCTGGGCATCTGGCAGATCAAATGGGAGCTGGAGGATTTGAGCTTCCGCTATCTGGAACCAAATACCTATCGCGACCTGGCGCGCGCCATGCAGCAAAAGCGCGACGAGCGCGAAAAATGGGTGGCACGCGTCAAGTATGAGCTGGAGCAAGAACTGGCCAAAGCCGGCATCCCGGCAGAGGTCACAGGCCGGCCCAAGCACATCTACAGCATCTATCGCAAAATGAAGCGCAAAGACGTGGACTTCGAGCAGATCTACGACATCCACGGCTTTCGCATCATCGTCGACGCTGAGGCCAACTGCTATGCTGCCCTGGGGGTCGTCCACAGCAACTACCGCCCGATCCCCGGCGAGTTCGACGATTACATTGCCAACCCCAAGGACAACATGTACCGCAGTCTCCACACCGCCGTGTTGAGCAAACGCAGCGGGCGGCCCATGGAGATCCAGATCCGCACGCGCGAAATGCACGAGATCGCCGAACGGGGCATCGCCGCCCACTGGCAGTATAAAGAGCAGCGCAACCACGACACCCATTTTCAAGAAAAGATCGCCTGGCTGCGCCAGTTGATGGAGTGGCGGCAGGATGTAAACGACGCCAGCGAATTCGTAGACGGCATGAAGACCGATGTCTTCCACGACCGCGTCTATGTCTTCACACCCCAGGGCGATGTGATCGACCTGCCCGCCGGCGCGACGCCGATTGACTTCGCCTATGCCATCCACACCGAGCTAGGCCATCGCTGCCGTGGGGCCAGCATCAAGGGACGGCTTGTCCCGCTCGACTATAAGCTGCAAAACGGCGACCAGGTGACGATCATCGCCGCCAAGCGCGGCGGCCCCAGCCGCGACTGGCTCAACCCCAACCTCGAATATGTCGCCACCCAGCGCGCCCGCAGCAAGATCCGCACCTGGCTGAAAAAGCAGAACCGCGAAGAGAATATCACCCGCGGGCGGCAAATGCTGGAAAAGGAAATGAAACGCCTCGCCATCAACGAGAGCTTTGAGACCGTCGCCAAGCTCTTTAGCTATGACAAGGTGGAGGATTTTCTGGCAGCCATCGGCTATGGCGACATCAACTCGCAACATCTCGCCACGCGCTGGCTGGAGGCCGAACGCCGCGAGCAGGAACGCCGGATGTGGGAGGAGCGCCCGCTCGAAGCCGCGCTCTCGACCAGCCGCATCACAAGTAGCGGCGACGGCTTTATGGTGCAGGGCGTCGACGGGCTGCTGACACACCTGGGGCGCTGCTGCAACCCCGTGCCCGGCGACCCGATCATCGGCTACGTCACGCGCGGGCGCGGCCTCACCGTCCACCGCGCCACCTGCCCCAACATTGCCAACATCGTGCGCAAGGGCCAAGAAAATCGCCTGGTCGACGTGCAGTGGGCGGCCAAACCGGAGGCCACCTTCCCCGTCAAGATTCAGGTGAGCGCCTATGACCGCTCCGGGCTGATGCGCGACGTGGCCGCGCTCGTGGCGGATGAGCATATCAACATGGTCAGCGTCGAGGCGATCACCGGCCAGAAAGACAACCTTGCCATCATTAACGCCACGCTGGAGATCCAAAACGCCTCCCAACTGACGCGCATCTTGACCAAGATCGACCGGCTGCCCAATGTCGTGGACGCGCGGCGGCGGCTGCACTAGCTGGGTTCGCTCGCTGGGTACATGAGCATGGGTCATACCAGCTGTTGAACGGTTTTTCAAACATATCGCTTTGACATCCGGACATAAAGAGATGGAGGTAGAATAAGGGCGGATCAGGTTGTGGGTAGGCGCAGGAAGGAGGAACCGTGGCAGAGGCAATGGCGTGGGAGAGCTACCTGGGCAGTTATGAGGGCCT
>JADLFO010000040.1 GCA_020845455.1 Caldilineaceae bacterium | reverse complement strand
GCGAGATCAGCACGCTGATCGAAGCCTTCCAGGACGATGTGGAGAGCTATCCCTTCGGGCCGGAGTAGGGGGAGGATTCACCGCAAAGTCGCAAAGGACGCAAAGGCCAAAGAAGAGGGGAGGAGGTGAGGATTCCGATGCATTGGGACAGGAATCAGGGTTCAAGGCTGGCTGCAGGGCCGCGTCACGGATACAGCCGGCTGCCGGCGCTGTTGATTCTGGCGGCGCTGGCGTGGGCAGCGCCGCGCGAGGCCCAGGCCGCAGCGCCGGCTGCGCCCGCCGCCCCAATCGTGATCACGAACTGCGCTACTGACACAGACCTGCGCAGCGCGCTTGGTACGGCGGGCGCGGTGGAGATCACCTTCGACTGCGGCCCAGGGTCGCATACGATCCCCATCGGCGCGTATATGCAGGTCGTGGACACCAAGACCGTCAACGGAGCCAACCGCATTACCCTGGATGGCGGCGGCACGGCCGCGCTGCTCCAGGTCTTTGCCACGGCCAACCTGGAAGCGCGCAATCTCACGCTGAGCAACGGCCGGTTCAACGGCGCGCACCCAATTGAGAATTTCGGCGCGTTGACACTGATCAATGTGGAGGTGCGCGAGCATGTGGTCTCCGGCGGCGGCACAGTGGGCAACAGCGGGCAGCTTACCGTGCGCGATTCGCGCTTTATGAGCAACACGGCCACGGTGAACGCCACTTTCGATGCCGACGGCGCAGCCATCCGCAACGACGGCGGCGTGGTCGAGGTAATCGGCAGCCACTTTGAGGACAATGTCACCACCGGCACGTCGGGCCTCGGCGGGGCGATTGCCAATCTCAACGGCCAAATGACCATTGACGACAGTACTTTCTACCACAATGCCGCCTTTGACGGCGGCGCGCTCTTTGTGCAGACCGGGACCGCGGTCACGATCACCAACTCCAGCTTTATCAGCAACAGTGCGAACTATGGCGGGGCCATCGAAAGCTGGGGCCAGACCGATATCACCAACGGCGTCTTGCGCGAGAACGTGGCGTCGGGCGGCGACGGCGGCGCGATCTGGATGGTGAACGGCGATCTGGATATTGCCTACACGACCATCGCCGACAACCGCGCCAACACGTCGGGGGGCGGGATCAGCTGCTATGCCAACACGCTCTCGGTGATCTTTTCGACGATCAGCGGCAACCGCGCCGGCCCGGCGGGCAGCAAACACGGCGGCGGCATCTATTCAGGCTGTAATCTCAACCTGACCAACAGCACGCTGCACGCCAACGAAGCGCCCTTTGGCGGCGGCGGCGGGGTCTATCAGACCGGGAACGGCAACACCGCAACCATCGGCGTGGTGACGCTTTCCGATAACCGCGCGCTCTTTGGAGCGGGCGTCTACAACGAGGGGTCGTCGACGACCAGCGTGCTGACGCTGCAAAATACGCTGCTGGTCAACAACGTGACCGGCAACTGTGACGGCGGGGGGATCACATCGCAGGGCTATAATCTGTCGAGCGATAACAACTGTAGCGCGCTGACCCAGACCGGCGACCAGCAGGGGCTGGCGACGCTGGCCCTGGGCGTGTTGAAAAATAACGGCGGCCCCACCCTCACACGCTTGCCGCTCGGCGGCAGCCCGGCGATCGACGCCATCCCTGCCGCGCAATGCGCGTTCAGTACAGACCAGCGCGGCTTTACGCGGCCAGGAACACCAGGTACGAATTGTGATGTAGGCGCGGTAGAGGTCCAGCCGAGCGACCTGCTGACGAAGGTCTATATCCCTGTGGCACTCAACGACTAGGGCAGCGCAGTCAGGCGCGCAGGTGACCGGCGCTTCATCTCCCAAGAGAGACAATCAGCGCCGGTCACTGATCCGCCCAAGCAATCTTGGCGGAAGGGTGTGGCATCCATCGTAGCGGTGGTTTTCCAGCCGCCGAGGCGGTTACCTTGTGCGGGTAGATGAAAGTTAAGAAATTTGCACCGAAAACCGTCCCTACGATCTGCGTCACGGCACAGGGCAGCAGCTTGAGTTAGCCAGCCGGCGGGGAATAACGTGGGCGGCGTGAGCGGCGGCGCGGCGCAGGGGCGGCGCCGCCCGCGCGCGGCTGGGACACGGGCTGGGCCGGACGGCGCGCGCCGTTTTCTCTGGAGACCTGTTGCCCATTTCCGCCATGCTCGCGGTGATGCCCGCTCTGAACTTGCGCGCGGCGCGCCTGCCCGCTGTCTCGGCCCGCCGGGTTTGACGCAGGCTGCACATTGGGCACAAACCCAGCGTAGTCAAAGCCGGGCAGTTGGCGGCGGTCGATGCGGGTGCTCAACAGCCGTTCGATGTCGCGCACTATCGCTTCGTCGGCAGGCAGCATAAAGGTAAACGCTTCGCCGCTCCGCTCGGCGCGCCCGGTGCGCCCGATGCGATGCGTATAGGCGTCGACCGTGTCGGGCATGTCGAAGTTGATCACATGGCTGATCTCGGAAACGTCGATGCCGCGCGCCGCGATATCCGTAGCGACCAAGATGTCATAGGCTCCATTGCGAAAGCCGTTGATCGCCTCTAGGCGGCGGTTCTGCGCCATGTTGCCCTGCAGCGCGGCCACGTTGTAGCCCTGCGCTTCCAAGTCGCGCGCCAAGTTGCGTGCGCGCCGTTTGGTGCGCGTAAAGACCAAGACACGCTGGGTCTCGATCTGCGGCAGCAGCGCAAAGAGCAGCCGCGACTTCAGCCCCTCGGTGATCGGATAGAGCGCATGTGACACCGTCTCAACCGGCGCGATCATGCCCACCTGCACCGTGGCCGGGTCGACCAAAATCTCATTCGCCAGCGTGCGGATCTCGTCCGGCATGGTGGCCGAGAAAAAGAGCGTCTGGCGTTGGGCCGGCACTTGCTTGAGGATGCGGCGGATGTCGGGCAGAAAGCCCATATCCATCATGCGGTCAGCCTCGTCCAGCACCAACACTTCGACATGGGATAGGTCGATACTGCCGTCGCCCAGGTGGTCGAGCAGACGGCCCGGGCAGGCGACGACGATCTCCGCCCCGCGGCGCAGCGCCCAAACCTGGCGCTCCTTGCTCACGCCGCCGTAGATGGCAACGCTGCGGATGCGCGTCTTTTTGCCCAGCGTCACTGCGGTCTGGTGGATCTGCTCGGCCAGTTCGCGCGTCGGCGCGATGATCAAGGCGCGCACCTGCCCCAGCCTGCCGGTGAGCAGCCGGTTTAGGATCGGCAGCATAAAGGCCGCGGTCTTGCCGGTGCCGGTTTGCGCCAGCCCCAGCACATCGCGGTTTTGCAGCACAAGCGGGATCGCCTGCTGTTGGATCGGGGTGGGGGTGGTATACCCCGCCTCCTGGACGCCCGCCAGGATGCGCGGCTCCAAAGAAAGATGTTCGAAATTCATTGAGGAGTACTCCTTGACTCCGGTGAGCCAAGTCGCACTCTCAGCCCGTGAAAAAATAGTGTCCTGTCTGTGGCGAGCGCCGCTGCCGTTCAGCGGTTCAGGCCACAAGCGTATAGTATACCACGACGTGCGCCGCCTCAGAAAATTACGTCAAGTCAAAATACGCTTAAAACAAATAGATAACGCCCGGCCGATAGGAATATTCAGGCCAGGCGTTGGCGGTGGGGCGATTGGACTATACGTTTGCGGCGTCTACAGGGCCGTGTCGGCGGCCAGGCGTCCGGTCACGACGGCGATGACCTCCTCGCTGCTGGTCTCGATGGGCTTGTCGGTGATGTCCACCACAGCATAGCCCGCACTGTAGAAGAGGTGGTTGGCGGCGCGGATCTCCTCGACGACGGCCTGCCGGTCGGCATAGGCGCCTTCGGCGATACCGAGATGACGCTGGCGGTGGCGGCGGTGGATCAGAAGCTGCTGCGGTTCGATTGTCAACCCCACGACCCGCTCACGCGGGACATCGGCCAATTCGGCGGGCAGCGGCATCTCGCTCACCAGCGGGATATTGGCGACTTTCCAGCCTTGCAGCGAGAGATAGATGCTCAACGGCGTCTTGCCCACGCGCGACACTCCGAGCAGCACGATCTCGGCCCGAATCAGGTCTTCGACCCGTTTGCCGTCGTCGTGGTTGACGGCGAACTCGATGGCTTCGACGCGCTTGAAATAGCTGTTGAAGAGCGTGCGATAGCGGCCCGGCTGACCCAACGGCTCGGTCTGCAGCGTCGCCGCCAAGTGATCCATGAGCGGGCCGACCAGGTCCACGCTGGTGAGATGCACCGCGGCGGCCTCCTCGATCAACCGGCGGCGCAGGTCGGGTTTGACTAGGGTGTGGACGATCAGCGCGTTTTCCTGGGCGGCCCGCGCCACCACTTCCTGTATCTGGCGCGGATCATGCGTATGGGGCCAGACGGTCAGGGGGGTGCGGATGCCGGCAAACTGCGCCAGGACGGTGCGGGTCAGCAGTTCGCCGCTGGCCCCTACGCCGCCGGAGACGATATAGACGGGCCGGATCGGTTGAGCATCATCGGCGCTGGTCATCGTCGCTCCTTTCCAACCCAGGTCGCTTGCATACAGTAGCCTGGACACAAGCGGCCTGGGCATCAGCGGCCTAGTACCGGCAGCGGGCGCTACGCCATGGCAGGCGTGCGCCTGTGTTCGATCTCCAAAATGTCGGCGGTAGTGCGCAGGACGGCGTCAGGGATCAGGCTGATCGAGTCGATGCCCTGCTCCACCAAGAAGGCGGCAAACTCCGGATAGTCGGAAGGGGCCTGGCCGCAGATGCCAACCTTGCGCCCATAGCGGTGCGCCACCTCGATCAGTTCGGCGCAGGCGCGCTTGACCGCGGTGTTGCGCTCGTCGAAGAGCGGCGCAATCTGGGCCGAGTCGCGGTCCACGCCTAGGGTCAACTGCGTCAGGTCATTGGAGCCGATCGAGAAACCGTCGAAGATCTGGCAGAACTCGTCGGCCAGGATGACGTTGGAGGGGATCTCCGCCATCACATAGACCTCCAGCCCGTCTTTGCCGCGCGACAGCCCAGCCCCGGCCATCACCTCCAGCACCTGGCGTCCTTCGGCGGGCGTGCGGCAGAAAGGAACCATGACCAACAGGTTGGTCAGCCCAAAGTCCTCACGCACGCGTCGGATCGCCTCCACCTCCAGCAGGAAGCCTTCGCGATAGTCGGGGTGATAGTAGCGGCTGGCCCCGCGCCAGCCAAGCATGGGGTTGGCCTCCTCAGGCTCGAAGGGCTGTCCGCCGACCAGGTGGGCATACTCGTTGGTCTTGAAGTCGGAGAGGCGCAAGATCACCGGCTTGGGATAGAAGGAGGCAGCGATGGTGCCGATACCCTGGGCCAGCTTGTCGACAAAGTATTCGCGCTTGTCGGCATAGCCCACAGTGATGGCATCCACCTTTTGGCGCACCTCGTCGGACAGCGTGTCATAGCGAGTCAATGCCAGCGGATGCACCTGGATCCAGTTGGCGAAGATAAACTCCATGCGCGCCAGCCCCACGCCGTCGTTGGGGATGGCGGCATCTTTGAAGGCGATCTCCGGGCTGCCCACGTTCATCATGATCTTGGTATGGGGCCGCGGCTGGCGGCTCACATCCACCGTCACCACCTCATAGCCCAGCTCGCCGCTATAGACCTTGCCGATCTCCCCTTCGGCGCAGCTCACGGTGACGGTCTGGCCCGTTTGCAGCGCCTGCGTGCCTGTCTTGCTGCCCACCACGGCAGGGATGCCTAACTCACGCGAGACGATGGCGGCGTGGCTGGTGCGCCCGCCGCGGTTGGTGATGATCGCCTTGGCGTTCTTCATGATCGGTTCCCAGTCGGGGTCGGTCACGTCGGTGACCAGGATCTCACCCGGCTGGAACTCACGGATATGGCCCACATTCGGGATCACGCGCACGCTTCCGGCGACGATCTTGTCGCCCACGGCCAGCCCTTCGACCAGCAGCGGGCCTTGCTCGCGCAGCCGGTAGGTCTCGATCTGCGTCACCGCACGCTGGCTGTGAACCGTCTCCGGGCGGGCTTGGACAATGAACAACTCGCCGGTGATGCCGTCCTTGGCCCACTCAATATCCATCGGCGTGTCGGCGCCGCGCGCCTGCGAGTAGTGATCCTCGATCTGCATGGCCCAATCGGCCAGCGTCAGCACATCCTCGCTCGACAGGCAGAAGCGGCGGCGATCCTCCTCCGCCACGTCTACATTTTTCACCAGCTTGCTGCCCGACTCGTCATAGACCATGCGCAGTTCCTTCGCCCCCAGCCGCTTCCAGATCAGCGGGCGGTAGCCCTGGCGCAGCGTGGGCTTAAAGACATAGAACTCGTCGGGCATCACGCGGCCCTGGACAATGTTTTCGCCCAGGCCATAGGCAGCGGTGAGAAAGACCACATCGCGGAAACCGCTCTCCGTATCCAGCGTGAAGATCACGCCGCTGGTTCCGCGGTCGGCGCGCACCATCTTCTGCACGCCCACCGACAGCGCGACGTCGAAATGGCCGAAGCCCATATCCTCGCGATAGCTGGTAGCGCGCGGGGTAAAGAGGCTGGCGAAGCATTTCTTCACCGACTCCAGCAGCATGGCTTCGCCGTGGACGTTGAGATAGGTCTCCTGCTGGCCGGCGAAGCTGGCGGTGGGCAGGTCTTCGGCGGTAGCCGACGAGCGCACCGCCACGTCGGCGGTGGCTGCGCCGAACTCCCGGCTCAGGATATGATAGGCGTCGAGGATCTCGGTCTTCATATCCTCCGGAAGGTCGCCCAGGAGGATCAACCGGCGGATCTGGCCTGTGCGGCGCAAGAGGTCGTTGACATCCTGGACATTCATCCCGGCCAGGGCGGCACGAATCTTGTCCTCCAGCTCGTTATAGCGCAGAAAGTCTCGATAGGCGCGCGCCGTCACGGCATAGCCATTGGGCACGCGGATGCCGTAGGGCGTCAGCGCACGCATCATCTCGCCCAGGCTGGCATTTTTGCCGCCAACCAGGGGGATATCGGCGATCCCCAACTCGTTGAACCAACGGATCCACTGCATGACAAGCCTCCTTTGCGTCGTTCTCGGCTGCCAAGCAGGCGGCGCGCAGCGCGCCCGCCGCAGCCGAAATCAACCCAAACGAAAACCGGCTCCCCCTGGGCCAAGCGGCGCAGGCAAGAGCCGGTTTGGGGCAGTTCGCATCAAGACGGCGGGCAGCGGGATGGAGCAGGCAAACCGGCCCAGAGCAAGCCGGTATAGACTAGACCGGCGCACCCAGGAGAACGTCGCCGCGCCTCTAAACGCAGACGCATCGACGATGCGCTCGAGGAGATATTCACGCCGCAGACGGGGCAGGACGGCCATACCCCCCCCTCTACCCCTAGACAAGCTAACGTGCTTGTCACTTCTATAGGATAGCAACCCCGCGCCGAGTCTGCATCGGTCTGTAGTCGAGGATCATGCCTAGTCAGTTGGCTAGTTTATGGCCGCGGGAGTCGCGGGGGGCAGCACTAGGGTAAAGGTCGTGCCCTGGCCCAGGCTGCTGGCGACGCTGAGATCGCCGCCATGCGCCTTGACCAGTTGGCTGGCGATGGCCAGACCCAACCCGCTGCCGGCCCCGGCGCCGGAGGTGCGGGCGCGGTCGCCGCGCCAGAAACGGTCAAAGATAAAGGGCAAGTCCTCGGCAGGGATGCCCGCGCCGCTGTCGCTCACCGTGATATGGATACCTTCGGGCGCGGGTGCGGCGCGCAAGCTGACGCGGCCCCCGCGCGGCGTGTAGCGCAGCGCGTTGGCGACCAGGTTGCTGAGCACTTGGTCCAGCCGCCCCGCGTCGCCCATCACGGTCAAGCCGCTGGGTGCGGTCTGCTGCAGGTCGATGCCGTCGCTTTCGGCCTGGGCGCTAAAACTGGTGACGACGTCGGCGAGCAGATCGTCCACGTCGACCGCCTCGCGCACCAAGGGCAGTTCGCCCGCTTCGACCAAGGAAAGGGTGCGCAGGTCGTCCACCAGCCGGGCCAGGACGCGCGTCTCTTGCAGCGTCGCTTCGATGTGTTCGGGCGTCGGCGCGTAGACGCCGTCGAGGATGCCTTCCAGGTTGCCCTGGATGATGTGCAGCGGCGTGCGCAGTTCATGGGCCACATCGGCGGTGAGGTTGCGCCGCTGCTGCTCGGTGCGCGCCAGTTCAGCGGTCATGCGGTTGAACGACGAAGCCAACCGCTGAAAATCGGGCGAGCCGCGCGGCCTGACCTGCACCGCCAGGTTGCCCGCGGCGACCGTCTCGGCAGCTTCCATCAGATCGGCCAGGGGGATGGCATAGGAGCGAAAGACGCGCGCGCCCAAGGCAAGCGCCAACAGCGGCAGCCCAAACGCCAGCCCAAGCCCCACGATCCAGACCAAGAACGCAGCGGAACCGCCGCCGCCCGCCAGCCGGGTGACCAGGAAGGCCGCGGCGGCCATGCTCCCGACTATCAGCAGGAGCATGGCCGCCAGGAAGCCCAGAAAGCCCCAGAAAAAGCGCCGGCGCTTGGCCCGCCAGCCTGGATGCAGCCAGGGCGGGCCGTCCGTGCCCTGCCAGCCGGAGCCGTGCCAAGGCGGGCCGCCGCGTGTGCCACCCTGCGCGCCGCGGCGGACAAAGGGCGGGGGACTCATGCGCCGGCCTTTTCGGCGAACTGATAGCCAAGCCCGTAGACGGTCACGATATAGCGCGGGTCAGCAGGGTCGTCCTCAATCTTGCGGCGCAGGTTCTTGATATGCGCGTCGATGCTGCGGTCAAAGCCGGCGTCGGCGCTGCCATGGACGCGCTCGATCAACTGGCTGCGGCTGAAGGTCTGGCCGGGGTGCTGGGCCAAGGTCGCCAACAGGCGAAACTCGATGCGGGTGAGCTTGATCACCTCCCCGCCGCGCAGCACGCGGTGGCCGTTGAGGTCGATCTCCAGGTCGCCGGCATGGACGATGCCCGCGGTCTGGACCTCGCCTTGGGTGCGGCGCAGGACGGCGCGCACACGCGCCACCAGCTCGCGCGGCGAAAAGGGCTTGACAATGTAGTCATCGGCCCCAACTTCCAGCCCGATCAGCCGGTCGGCCTCCTCAGCGCGGGCGGTGAGCATGATGATGGGTGTCGCACCGGAGACGCCCGCGCTGCGGCGCAGGGCGCGGCAGACATCCAGCCCATCCATGCCGGGCAGGTTCAGGTCCAACACGATCAGGTCAGGTTTCTCTTGGCGAGCGGCAGCCAGCGCCGTCGCGCCGTCATAGACCGGCAGGACGCGATAGCCGCTGCGCTCCAGATAGTCACGCGCCAAGCGCACGATCTGCGGTTCGTCGTCGACAACCAGGATCAACTCATTCATGGCGGCCTACCCTTGCTCGCTTCGCTAACCCCATTATATGTCTACCACGCCATCTGTCTACCGCGCCATTTGTCTACAGCATGGGTTTTGCGACCATGGCCCACACCACCGACAGCAGCAGCGCCAAGTTGACAAAGCTGTAGGTCACCAGCCGCCGCTGCAAAGGGGCGATGGCAGGCGCATCGGCGGCTACAGCCTGCTCCAATCGTTCGGTGGCACGGCGGATGAAGGTCGCGCCGAACGCGATGGAGACGACAATCCCGCCCAGGCCCCAGGCGATCCACAGGGTGGAGAAGGGGATGCCGGCGTTGGCGATCATCACCGTGCCGGCGATCAGGGTAAGCAGCGCGGCCGGGGCGATGACGCCGCGGCCCAAAAACAGGCCCAGCCGCAGCGCGGGCAGCAGGTCGCGCCGATCCGGGCCGGCCAGCAGCCACAGATGAACCAGGCTCAACGTCGCCACCCCGCCCAGCCAGACGATCACGGCGGCGATGTGCAAAAACTTGAACAGCGTATACAGCGTATCCACAGGTCTCTCCCTTCCAACAGGCAAAGCGGCGGACGAGCCGGGGATTACCTCTGCTCGTCCGCCCGATCCGGCTCAACAGGATCGATTAAACGTGGGGCCAGATGGCCGGCTCAGACCCGGCAGGCGGGGCCGGCGTGCCGGCGGGTGCGCTCGTCTGGCCGGGCTGCTCGCCCGGCTGGGGCGCGCTCTGCGGCGCATTCTGCGGCCCGTAGTAGTGCTGATGCCAGGGGCCATGGCCTTCTCCCCGGCCGCGCCAGCGCCCGCACCCAAAAAACTTGAGCAGCAGCCCGATCACCAGAAACAGGCCGGCGAAGCGGAAGATGGCCCCAAAGAAGCCAAACGGCCCGCCAAAGCCGAACGGATGCAACCCGTGACCCCCTCGGTAGACCAGATAGGGCGTGAGCGAGTCGCCGCCGGCACGGCTGGTGAGCAGCCCCAGGGTATAGCCCTGCGACCATCCGGCGCTGTGGATGGCGGAACCCAGCCCGATCAGCAGCAGCACGGCCAGCCCGACAATTGCCCAACGTGCGGCCCCACGCGGCAGGTTGGGCAGATTGGGCATGTTGGATGTAGACATCGTTTTCTCCTTGTCCAGCAAACTGATTCGAAAGCGCCGTGCGCAGCGCGGCCCGCCGCTCACGGGTCTCCTGCTCCGGCAGCCCTGTGACCGCCGGTCGAGACATCCTCAGTTTGGGGCCGGGTTGTGAAGAAAGTATGAAGGGGTTGGGCAGAGGTTGTGAACGCGACGAATTCACAATTGGGGAATTGGAGGCGCAAGAAACCGCGGCCCACGCAAGCAACCTTGCGTGGGCCGCGGCAGAAACCTAACGGTTAGGGGCGGGATAGGGCTAACCCGCCGGACGCAAATACGGTTCGGCGTTGGGGTCAAAGCGGTTCCAGCCCGTCTCACGCCACTCACCCACATGCTGCTGTAGGTCGACCAACCCGGCGCGATCCATGATCAGCTTCGCCTGATCCACACGGCTTTCGGGCGCTTGGACGGCGACCATGTTATAGCCGCGGCGCACCCCCTCGGTATAGACTTGCGCCTCTTCGCCGGGGATGCCCAGATCGGCCAGCGCGCCGACCATGCCGCCGGTCACCGCGCCCAGGCCCGCTCCGGTGATGGCCGCCAGGATCGGCCCGGCGGCGATGATCGGCCCCACGCCGGGGATGGCAAGCGCGCCCAACCCCACCAGCAGGCCGCCCAGCCCACCGATCAGCGCGCCGACGCCCGCGCCTTCGGCCACTTCGCTGCCGTCGTTTACGTCACGCACTATCGCCTCGCGCTCGACAAAGCCGTCCCGGTCGACGTCACGCACCACCACATCGCGGGTGAGACCGTCATCGGCGATCGCCGTACGCTCTACATAGGGAGTATAGACCTTCTGCTGGTCGGCGGCGACCAGGCTGATATGGTCGCGGCCAAACCCGGCGCGCACCAGGTCGTCGACCACATGGCGCGCCACGTCGAGATTCTCATACATGCCGACTACGGTTCGCATGGTTATCTCCTCTCTGTTGCCGTGCGATCTCAAACAGGCTGCGCGCAGCCGGACTGGCCGGCCCGGCGTGCTGTGAGATCGCCGGTTGTCAAATCCTGCCGCCAAGACAGGGTGCGCCCAGTCTACTGCCGCGCCGCTGCCCCGGCGATAGACCGCCGCCGGGATCGAGGGTAGACGCCGCGATACATTCAGCGGCGGCGCAGCAACAAAAAAGCCGGACCTCCCTTGTGGAGGCCCGGCCACGCCCGGCGCAACAGGAAGCAAATCGCCTATCCGCCCGACACCGGCGTCAGTTCCAGGCCGGCGTCGCCAAAGATCGCCGTGTCATAATCGGTGGCGGTGAGGCTGCCGTCGGCGTTCACGGCAAAGGTGATCTCGATCGGCTCGGCATAGGCCCCGGATGGCCCCTCGGTCAAGGTCAAGGTGAGGCTGCCGTCGGCGTTACGCACCCAATCGCCGAACTCGGTTACGGGCGGCTGGTCGTTGCGATAATCGGTGCTCATGATGGCGCTGCCATCCTCCAACAGCGAGAGCGTGATCTCGCGGCCTGAACCGGAGGCCGCGGGCAGCGCCGACTGAAAGACCATCCCGCCGCCGATCCGGACGCCGCTATCGGCCTCCGGTTCGCCGGTTGGTTCGGCGGTCGGTTCACCCTCGCCGCCTTGCGTGCTGCCCGCGGCCTCGTCGCCTGACTCCTCGGCGGACAGCGGGAGCAAGGTCAGCCCGGCCTCGCCAAAGATCTCCTGCGGATAGTCGACGGCGACCAGCGAGCCGTCATCCTGCCGCTCAAAGACCATCTCGACGGGTGGGTCATAGGGGCCGTCGGCGTTGCCTGTCAGGGTCAAGGCCAGCGTGTTGTCCGCGCCTTCGGCCCAGGTCCCCAGGTCGACAAAAGGCGCTTCGTCGTTCATGTAGTCGCTGGACATTTCAGCGCTGTTGTCGTCGTAGAGCGTGAGCGCGATCTGCAGCCCAGGGCTGGAGGCCGCGGGCATCACCTCCGTCTGATAGCGGGCAACGGGAGCGGGCGCGCCGCCGGTTTCGGCGGCTGTTCCCGCGGCGGGCAGCCGCCTGAGCGTCACGCTGCCTGCGACCAGCCCGGCGTCGCTCACCTCAAAGGTTGCCGAGGTGGGCGTCTCATAGTCTTGGTCCAGGGTTCCCGTGGCGGTGATGGTGATGGTCGCGTCGGCATTGGCAGCCCAGGAGCCGACCTCGACGATGGGCGGTTCGCCGTTGAGATAGTAGCTGCTGACCTGTGCGTCACCGTCACCATAGAGGATCGCCAAGATCAGCATCCCCGGCGCGCCGGCCGCGGGCAGGACATCCGACGCATAGACGCCGGACGCGTCGACCTCGCTCGGTTCCTCGGTGGGAAGCAACACCAGCCCATCGGAACCAAAGGGGCCGCCCTCCTCCCCCGGCAGCAGCAGCGAACCGTCGTCCTGCTCTTGGAAGGCATAGACGACCGGTTCATCGTATTCGCCTTCGGCGCCGGCCGTCAGGGTGACAGTCAAGACGCCGCTCGACCGCGCCCATTCGCCGGTCTCGACCAGCGGCGGCTCGCCGTTCATCAAATCGGTGACCATCTCGACGCTGCCGTCCACACTTACCGTCAGCGTGACCTGGCGGCCTGCGCCGGTGGCGACGGGCAGCAGATCGGAAAGATAGACATCGACCTCTTGATCCGGCTGAGTTTCGGTCACAGTTCCGGTCTCGGTCACCGCGCCGGTGGCCGTGAGCGCGGCGGGAGCAGTAATCTCACCGGCAGCAGTGAGCGTGCCGGTCGCCGTGACCTCAGCGCCGGGCGTCACGCCCGCCGTGGCGGTGATCTCGCCCGCGGGGGCCAACTCGGCGGTGGTGGTGATGGCCGCGCCCGGCGCGCCCGCGGCCGCAGGCGGCTCTGCCGGGGCAAGCGACAGCCCTTCGGCGCCAAACGCGCCCCCCTCCACACCGGGAATCGAAAGCGAGCCGTCGTCGCCCAGTTCAAAGGTCAGTTCAATCGGCTCGCCGTAAGCTTCGCTGTCGGTCCCGGTCACGACCAGCGTGACCGAGCCGTCGGCGTTCTGTTCCCAAGTGCCGACCTCGACGATCGGCGGCTCGTCGTTGAGATAGTCGCTGATGACCTCGGCGCTCCCGTCGTCATAGAGCGTGAGCGAAATCTGCAGCCCCGGGCCGGAGGCCGCCGACATGACATCCGACTGATAATAGCCGATGATGACCGGCTCGGCGGCCTGGGCTTGGGGCGCGGCCCAGAGTACCGCCGGGGTCAAGCCCAGCACCCAGGCCATGAAGAGGGCCAGCACCGCGGCCCGTGATCGCAAAGCCAGCTTCATGCGTCTGCTCCTTATGCGCTAAGAACGTGTGCTGCTGATATGTAAACCATAGCAGTCATCGCCAATTTTGTACACCCGCCCTACGCCATTACTCTCTCCCCGCCAGATGGGCCAGCCGCTGCAAGCCAAGGGCGATGCGCGCGGTAGTCTGCTGCAGCGCCGCGCATTCCTCCGGCGTATACTCGTCGCCGTCGGCCTTGGCCCCCAACACCAGATGCCCCAACACCTGGCCGGGCCGAGGGTGCGCGCCGCGTCGATGTAGTCTGAAAAAAAGACGCCAAAGAGCATCAAGCCGATGGAGGAATAGAGGGCGACCGGCTCGTTGGGCCGGGCGCGGAAGATCAACAGCGCCACGCCGACATAGAAAAAGGCGACCAAAAAGGCCAGCGCAATGTTATAGAGGGCGTATTGGCGGGGCGTCCAGCCCCACCCAATCAGCGCGTCGAGACCGGCAGGCGTCAGCAGGTCGGAGGCGCAGGGCGGGCCGGTGCAGGGCGGGCCGGTGCAGGGTGTGACCCAGCGTGCATAGGCCGGGCGGATGGCGAGCAGCATCAATTCCACCACCAGCACTGCCACGCCAAACCAAACGGCGCGCAGCAGGTAGACCAGCCAGCGCCGTCTGCGGCGCAATTTGCTTTCGCCAGGCGAGGAAGAGGCCAGGATGCCCTGCATCGACGACTCCAGGTGTGGACTTACGGTCGCGCCGTCCTGGCGCGCCCGCACTGTCGCGCCGTCCTGGCGCGCCCGCGCTATTGTACCGCAAGCCCCGCCTGGCGTTCAACGCCGCGCATACTCCAGCATCTATCCCTGGGTCGGAGCCGAGGTAGCTGCCGCCCAACCGTGCGAACCCCCACATCTAGCCGCATACGGATGGCGTATGCTATGATGAAGGCACACCCAAGACCGGCGCCCCCGGTCCGCCAATAGACCAAAGTGACCACCTCGCCTCAACCACAGCCCTGGGAGAACGCAGCATGAAACGAGCGATCCTGGTTTATGCGGCAGCCATGCTGGCTGTGCTGGTGACCATGCGTGTCTTTGCCGAAGAAGGGCTGGGCCAGCCTCAAGAGACCCAGCCACAGAGCATCATCACCACGACCCAAGCCATCACCGCCACGACAGGCACAACCACTACAAGCGCCATCACCCAGACGGTGATCACCGAGACCGTGCCGGCGACCGCCGAACCGGCTGTGCCGGAGCCGGCCACGACTGAAACTGTGACCACTACCGTGATCGTCACCACCATCACGGCGGTCACCCAGGTGCAGGTCATATCGGAAACTGAGCAGCCTGCCATCCAACTGGTGATCACCGAAACGATTGTACCGGCGCGGGTGACGGTCACCCTGGATGCAGACTATACGCTGGACCCCTTCTTGGTCAGCGTGCAGGCGGGCGGCCCGTTTTCGGCCATCGGGCTTGGCTCAGGCTGCAGCGGTTATGTCGGCAGCGCGCCGGCGGTCAGCCTCAACTGGAGCGGGACGGTCGATTCGATCGAGTTCTTTTTACTCAGCGACGACGACCCGACGCTGGCGATCCAGACCCCCACCGGCCAGATCGTCTGCAACGACGACGCCAACGATGTGCTGCTGGACCCGGTGATCCGGGTCGACGCGCCGCCCCCCGGAACCTACCATATCTGGGTGGGCAGCTATGCCCGCCACCAGCGTATCCCAGGGCTGCTGGCGATCAGCCGCGACCCGGCGCAGACCATCGGCACGCTGCGGCTGGAAACCCTGATCCGGCGTGAGCCGATCCCCGAACAGGTGGTAGAACCGGCGCTGGTGCGCGCTACCTCGCTGCCCACGGCGACCACACGCCTGGCCGAGATCGGCGTCGCCACCCTGCAGCCGGGCGTCACGCCCGTCAGCGCGCCGGTAGTCGCCGCCGGGATAGCGCCCGCCTTCGACCTGCCGATCCGCGGCGCGGTCTGTCCTGGCTATCTCAACAACGCCATCGACTACAGCTTTACCTGGTCGGGCGAGACGCCCAACTTGCGTATCTTTTTTGAAGGAGACGGCGACGCCAGCCTGCTGGTAGTCGGCCCCGGCAACACGGTCTACTGTAACGACGATGTGGCGGGCAAGGAGAACTTGAACCCCATGGTCAACATCGTCAACCCGCCCACAGGAACCTACCTGGTCTATGTGGGGCGCATCAACCCGGAGCAGCCGGTTTCAGGCCTGCTCACCGTCGTCGAATCCACCGAACAGCTTCCGGCTGTACTCACGGCTGTACACTAAACAACGAGGCAAGGGGGGATTATGTACCGCTTCAACTGGGGCCGCGCCGCGGCAGGGGGGATCCTGCGCTACCGCCGGTGGAGCGCGCTGGGGCTGGCGCTGCTCCTGTGGCTGGTCACAGCGCAGCCCGGCCGTGCGCAGAGCGGCAACGCTTGGCAGATCGACTACTATGCCAACCCCGCCTGGGGCGGCGCGCCGGTCTATACCGACTTCGACAATGTGATCGCCTATCACTGGCGCAGCGCTGCGCCGGGGCCGCGCATGCCTGCAGATAACTGGACGGCGCGCATGACAAGCGACGCCTTTTTCTATGCCGGTCTCTATCGCTTTACGCTGCTCGCCGACGACGAGTTTGTGCTCAATGTAGACGGCATGGACTATCTCGATACGCGCGACCAGGGGCAATCGGGTAAGGCCTTTGTCTTTGACATCGTAATGACGCAAGGGGTGCATCCGATCCGGCTCGACTATCGGCAGTTTACCGGCCAAGCCTATATCAGCCTGGACTGGAGGGTGTTGAAGGGCGAAGTGCAGACGCCGCCGGGCACGGTCGCCGCGGGCAGCGTGGCAACCCGTTACGGCGACTTTACGCGCTGTATGCAGCAGGGACTGCACCAAAGCCATTGTTTCCAGGCCGGCGGCTCCTGGGGGACGCCCAGCCTGCGCCAGATTCGGGTCGAAGCGCCGATTGCGCTCTGGGAGGTATGTACGGCGAGCGCCGTGCGGACACTGGCGCTCGCGCCCGATGCCGCGCCCCGCTCGGCACAGTGCTCACGCACTGAAGCAGGCTGGTTCGCGCGGTAGGAGAGGGCAGTAGTCAGCAGTCAATCTTCGCGCGTCCTTTGCGGCTGATCACGGCGGCTATGCCGTCACCCGCTGCGCCAGCGCGTCGGGCGTGTGGCCGCGCTCGACCAGCGCACGCTGGCCCGCACTTAGCTCCATCCAGGGGGCCATGGGGCCGTCCGGGAGGCGCGGCAGTTCGCGGCCGTCGATCAGCGTGAGCGTATTGCGCAGCAGTTGGCGGCCTGTACGCGGCTGCATAAAGACATCATAGAGCGGGAAGTCACCTTGCTCCAGCATAAAGAGGGCGATGTCGGCAGGCGCGCCCACACGCAGCGTGCCGATCTCATCCTGCAAGCCCAAGACCTCGGCAGGGCGCACCGTGGCGGCGCGGATCACGTCGGGCAGGCTCATGCCGATGGCGAGGAACTTGCTCAGACAGGTGGGCAGGTCGAACAAAGGGCCGTTGACGCTGTGCTGGTGGATGTCGGACGAGATAACGTCAGGCTTGTGGCCTTGGGCGATGAGCGCCTCGCCCACATCGAAGGCGAAAGAACCGCCGCCGTGGCCCACATCCATGATCACCCCTTGGTCCCAGGCGCGTTTGGCGACATCCAAAAGACGCCCGTCTCCATCCACAATACGCATGTCGCCGCCGGTGAAACAGTGGGTCAAAATATCGCCCGGGCGCAGATAGGGCAGCACTTCCTGAATGGTGGGGGGGCCATAGCCGACATGCACCATCATAGGCAGGCCGCAGCGTTCGGCGGCCTCGCGCCCCAGCTTGAGCGGCTCGATGCCGGCGCCGCGCGTGGTGTTATGGTCGATACGCACTTTGACGCCCAGCGCCAGGTCGCGGTTAAGGTCGATCAGCTTGCAGCACAGATCCACGTCACAATAGTCGAGGTTTGACAGTTCCCAGGTGCTGGCGGTCAGACCGATCGACGAGATGTTGAGCAGCGCATAGAGACGAGCGGCGGAAGGCTTGGCGATAAAGTCGCGAAAGCCGATAAAGTTGAATGCGCCGGACGAGCCGACATCCAGCCAGGTGGTCACGCCGGAGCGCGCCGCCACCGGGTCGGCATAGATGCCCCAGTAGGTGACGCTGTGATAGACGTGAGTGTGCAGGTCCACCAGGCCGGGGGTGACGACCCGGCCGGCAGCGTCGATCACGCGCCGCGCCGACGAAGCGGGGATATTGCGGTCCAGCGCGGCAATGCGCGTGCGGTTGATAGCCACGTCGAGCGCCCCGCTTTGGCCGCCCGGATTGACCACCTCACCGCCTTTGATCAATAGGTCAAATTGCATTGGGTTGTTCCGTCTCCAGTTTCAGGGTTGATGCAGAAGATGAACTGCTTCAAGGCGTGCCCGACTCCAAAAATGTCAACTGGCCGGGGGTCAGGCGCACCCCGTCAGCGGCCAGGCTGTCGTCCAGTTGATCCAGCGTGCGGCAGCCGATGATCGGCACGGTGACAAAGGGCTGCGATTGCAGATAGCCAAGCACGATGCCCGTCAACGAGACGCCCAGGTCGCGGGCCAGCGATTGGGCGCGCGCCAGCCGTGCCCGGTTTTCGTCGAGTGGATAGCGCGCTGCTTGGTTGGGGGAGATGCGCCGCCGCGCCCACCAATGCGACAACTTCTGAAAGAGGCCGTTGGCCTGCGATGAATAGGGGACAGCCGCCAGCCCGCTCTCCAGATGATAGCGGCACAGGTCTGGCGTCATAGGGACCAGCGACGGGTCGGCCAAGCCGTCGAGGTTGAGCGCGGCCAGGCTCCACATCATCTGATTGCCTACAAACCCCGGCAGTTGATGGTCTGTGGCATATGCCTGCGCAGCGCGAATGCGCTCCGCACGCCAGTTCGAACAGCCCGCATAGCGGATTTTGCCCGCGGCCACCAACTCGGCCAGCGCCTGCATGATCTCGCCCACGGGCCGCGCCGGGTCGTCGCGGTGCAGCCAATAGAGATCGATGCGGTCAGTTTGCAGATGGGTCAGGCTTTCATCCACATCGTGGATCAGATCGGCGCGCGCCAGCCGCGACACGTCCATGCGCTCCAGCTGCGGGTGGCCGCCTTTGGTCGCCAGGACCATGCGGTCGCGCAGCCCGCGCGCCGCCAGCCATGCGCCGATCATTTTTTCGCTGGAACTCTTTGCGCCGGGGACCCAATCGCCGTAGATGTTGGCGGTGTCGATCAATGTACCGCCCGCCTCGACAAAGCGCTCCAACAGCCGCCGGCCCGTCTCCTGGCTGATCCCACTGCCAAACTGGCCTGTTCCCAGGCAGAGGGACGAGACGCGCAGGTCACTGCCGGGCAGGGTGAGTTGGCGCATGGGGTTATTTGCGCGCTGCGCCCTTGCCGCCCTGCCCCACGGGCGTCCAGCCTTCGGGCATCTGGGCTTCGGCGCCGAAGAAGTATTCCTCCATCTGCTGGGCCAAGAACTCGCGCGCCTGCGGGTCGGCCAGACTCAGCCCATAGTGGTTGATGAGGATCACGGCGTAATCACGCCACATCTGCCAGGCCTCGGCAGAGACCTGCTCATAGATACGCTGGCCCAACTCGCCGGGATAGGGGGGATCCTCCAGCCCTGGCAACTCGCGACCTAGCTTCACACACTGCACCATACGCGCCATATCATCCTGCCTTTACTCTTATACACCCTTTCGCCAAGTTTGCGCCGCTCTTGCGCCGGAGGGCGCTTTGAGCCAAGTCCTGCACGCTTCTGCAAAAGGGATTTCGCTTTGCCAACCGGCTCGCTCCAATTATAGGATTGGGCAGGAGGCATGTCAAAGATGGCCGATCTAGACGGCGCGTCCCAGCCCATCCTGCTGTGGGGAACCACGGGGGTGATGACCGAAGCGGTATTGGCACGGCTGTTGGCGGCGGGCGTCGCCGTGGCCGGGCTGGTCATTCCAGGGGACGATACGCCTGCGCCGCGCCGGTTGCCGCCACCGCCGCCGGCACACGACGAACTACCGCTGCTGGATGCCTTTATGCAGCGCAGCGCCGTACATCTCGCCTGGGCGCAGGGGCTGCCGGTCTATACGGTGGGCCGGTTGAATCGTCCCGGCGTGGCGGTCTGGCTGGCCGAGCAAGCCCCGGACGCGGTGCTGGTGGCCTGTTTTCCACGGCGTATCCCCGCCGCGCTGCCGGCGATCCCGGCGCATGGCTTTCTCAATCTTCACCCCTCACGGCTGCCCGCCTATCGCGGCCCGGCCCCGCTCTTTTGGCAGATGCGCCACGACGTGCAGCCGTTGAGTATCACCCTGCACTGGATGGATGCCGATCTCGACACCGGCGACCTGGCGGCGCAGGCCGATCTGCTGCGCCCCGACGGCGCGACCGGCCCGGAACTGGACGCGCGCTTGGGTGCGCTGGGCGGCGACCTGGCGGCGCAGGCACTGGCCGCGGGTCTGCCCACGCGCACGCCGCAGCCGCCGGGCGGCAGCTATCAACCTTGGCCGAACGACGCCGATTTTAGTCTGGACCTTGCCTGGAACGCACGGCGCGCCTATAACTTTGTGCGCGCCACGGCGGAATGGGGCCGGCCCTATTGGGTCACGGCGCAGGGGCAGACCTGGCGCGTCGAGCGTGTCCTGGGTTGGGATGCGGAAAGCACGCTGCCCGCGCCGGTGGTCGAACAGGGCGGCATCCTGCGCATCCAGTTCAGCCCCGGCAGCGTGTTTGCGATTGGCACGGCGTCAGCACCCTTGGCCGCGCCTTAGCTGTTTTTCTTGGGGCGCTGTTTGTGGTAGAGTAGGCCAGACTATCTTCGCCCCGGCCTCGGGGCGGGCCGGACGTACAGGGAAGAAAGTGAGTCTATCATGGCAATGTCAGCCGCCGAGACGCTTCACAACGGCGCCACCCAGGTCGATCTGCACGTCGATCTAGAAGAGATGGGCCGCGCGGCCAAGGCCGCCGGCCGCAAGCTGGCGACGCTGACCACGGCGCAAAAGAACGCTGCGCTGCTCGCCATCGCCGACGAACTGGAGACGCAAGCCGGCCAGGTCTTGGCCGCCAACGCGCTCGACGTGGCCGGCGGCCGCGCCAAGGGCCTCGGCGACGCGCTGCTCGACCGGCTGACGCTTAACCCGGCGCGCATCGCCGGACTGGTGGCCGACACGCGCCGGATTGTCGACCTGCCCGACCCGGTGGGGACGGAGTTGGAAAGCCGCCTCCTGCCCAACGGCATCCGCCTCAGCCGCCGCCGTATCCCCATCGGCGTGTTGGGGGTGATCTATGAGGCGCGGCCTAATGTGACGATCGACATCGCCACGCTGGCGCTCAAGACCGGCAACGCCGTGATCTTGCGCGGGGGCAGCGAAACGCTGCGCAGCAACCTGGCGCTGATCGAGGTGATCCACGCCGCGCTCGAAAAGGTCAACTGCCCGCCGGCTGCGGTGCAGCTGATCGCCAGCCCCGACCGTGCCTGGATCGCGCAGCTGCTGCGCCTCGACCAATACGTCGATATGATCATCCCGCGCGGCGGCGCGGCGCTGCACAAGCTCGCCAAGGAGCAGAGCACGATCCCGGTCATCACCGGCGGCATCGGCATCTGCCATCTCTATGTGGACGAGAGCGCCGACTTGGCGCGCTCGGTCGCCGTGGTCGAAAACGCCAAGGTGCAGCGGCCCAGCGTCTGCAATTCGCTCGACACGCTGCTCGTCAACCGGAGGGTGGCCGACGAGTTTTTGCCCCTGGTCGCGTCGGAGTTGGCGCGCAGCGGGGTGGAGCTGCGCGCCACAGGCGAGGCGCTGGACATCCTCCGCCACGACCGGCACGGGGCGCAGGTAGTGGAGGCCGGGCCAGACGATTTTGACCAGGAATGGCTGGCGCTGATCCTGGGCGTCAAGGTGGTGGACGACCTCGACGAGGCGATCGCCCACATCCACGCCCATGGCTCGGAGCATTCGGACGGCATCTTGACGAACAACTGGCAAAACGCCACGCGCTTTGTCAACGAGATCAACTCGTCGGCGGTCTTTGTCAACGCCAGCACGCGCTTTAACGACGGCGGGCAGTTTGGCCTGGGCGCGGAGGTGGCGGTCAGCACCCAAAAGCTCCACGCCCGTGGGCCGATGGGGTTGGAAGAACTGACGACCTATAAGTGGATCGCGCTGGGCGATTTTCATGTACGGCCCTAACAGCGGGCCGTCCAGCCCCGCGCACGGGTACGCGCGTGCCACATGCCTAGGCGTGCGGCGCGCTCAACGTGCGTAGGATAGGTTCCAAATGGCGCACAGCCAGCGAGAAATGCCCCTCGTTGGGCACAACTTGCAGACGGCTGTTGCGCAGCGCCGCCGCCAGATGCAGCCCCATGGCGAGCGGCGCATTGCGGTCGGCGTCCCCATGCCAGAGGTAGACCGGCAAGGCAATCTCTTCTAGGGCAAACCCCCAGGGACGGCTGACCAACACAGCATCCCAAGCAAGGCCGCGGCCCCCCTGCCGCCAGGCTTCATGCAGCAGCGCCAAAAGGGATTGGCGCACGCGCGGCTCGGCCAAGACGGTTTGGTCTGCCGCCGGCAGACCGGCGGTGGCGCGGGCCATCCACTTGTCTGGCCGGTGTACTCCCTGGCGCATTAGCCAGATCAGCCCCCGGCTGAGCCACGGCGACCGGCGCGCCGCGGCAAAATAGCGCAGCCCGGGGCTGCGCCGCTCGGCGGGTTCCAGCGCTTCCCACGGCGCGACCCCGCTGATGATCCCGGCGCGGGTGATACGGTGCGGCATGACCCGGGCGCAGGCAGCGAGATAGGGCGCACCGGCAGAGAGCGCCAGCAGCGCAAAGCGTTCCAGTTTAAGCGCAGCCGCCAGCGCGGCCAGGTCGGTGGGCCAATCTAATAGGCGGCGTGCCGGCTTGAAGTCCGATTGGCCGATGCCCGGACGGTCGGGGACGATGGCGCGGATGTGAAGGCGCGCCAACAGCGTCGGGTCGAACAGTTCCGGCTCACGCCGGCAACCCGGGTTGCCGTGCAGCCAGATCACAGGGGAACCCGCGAGGTCGCCATACTCGGCATAGGCCAGGGTGCGATGGTCGGGCAGCACCAGCGTCTTGGAGTGAATCAGCATAACCTTTCCCACCCAAACTGAAACACAGCGCGATCTGCATCATACCAAAGGAAAGTCTCTATGCCCATTGCTGCAGGCTCATCGCACGATGCGAATACGGATCCCTCGCTCGACGGGCTGTTGATGCAGCTGGCCGCGCGCGCGACCACCGCGCCGGGCGACCCGGCGCAGCGCGTCGAGGCCGTTCTCGCCGAGCTGCGCGCCGCGCTGGGGGTTGACTGCATAGGGCTGAGCCTTTTGCCTCGGAGCAGTGACGATATCAGCCGCGCCCACCACTATCACGCCACCCACGGCCCCTGTCTGGCACGCGAACTGCTGGCCGCGGAGCCGGCGCTCGTCGAAATGCTGCGGCGCGGGCAAGCGGTCCTCTACCCAACCGCGGGGCAGCCTTTACCCCAGAAGTTGGCTGCGGCGCGGGTCGGCACAGTGCTGCTGCTGCCGCTGCAGACGGAAGATCGCTGGGTGGGCGCGCTGGGGCTGGCGACCCACCGCGCCGAAGCGCGCTGGCCCGCGGCGGTGATGGCCTCTCTGCAGACATTTGGCTGTATCGCGGCGGGGCTGCTGCAACACGCGCTGAGCGAGGTGGATGCTGGAGAGGCGTGGATAGCGCTGGCATTGGAAGCGGGCGGTGTCGACGTCGGCTCCTGGGACTTGGCGACAGGTGAGGCCAATGCGACATATCATATTGCCAAAGCACAGAGCAAACAGACGCCGGATCACCCGTTCGAACCCGTCCGCAACTACACCGATTATATGCAGTTGGTCCATCCTGAATATCGCGGACGGCTGCTGTTAGCCATTGAAACCGCGATTAAGGCGGCTGCTGCCGGCGAGGACGCCTCGTTCCGCGTGGAATATATCCTTGTCCAGCCTAATGGCAGGCAGCATTGGATAGAGTTTTCAGCGCGCGTACGCCGCGATGCGGGCGGCACGCCGCGCGTGATCGAGGGCGCCCTGACTGACATCACTAGTCGCAAGCAGATCGAACAAGAGCTAAACCAACAGCGCCAACTGCTCTTGCGCCAGACCCGCCTGCTGGAACAAACCGAACAGGTGACGGCGACCGGCGGTTGGGAATGGGATCTGGAGGCCGATGTCGTCTATTGGACATCGGAGATGTATCGCATCTATGGCTTTGCGCCCGACAGCCCGCTGCCGCCCGCGGACGAACTGATCCAGATGTGCGCGCCTGCATCCGCCGAGAGGCTGAGGGCTGCCATCCAGCAGGCAGCGGCTACAGGCAAAGCCTATGACTTGCAGATCGAGATCGTCAACCGCCAGGGCAGGCACGTCCCCGTGCGAGCGGCGGGCCAGGCTGAGATGGAGAACGGCCGCGCCATTCGCCTCTATGGCACGGTGCAGGACATCACTCAGCGCACCGAACTGGAGCGCCAACTGAGCGAGGCGCGGGCGCTGTATCATCCATCCCAGCCGCCCGACTTAGGCTGAACGCACACGGTATAGCCGGCTCCATGCCGGGCTGTACCTCCTTCATGTAGCGCCTTCCCGGAACTTCCTCCCCACCATTTTGCCTCTGCCGCCACAGCCAAGCCGCCGGCGCCGCAGACCCGGAGCGGCCGTGCGCTGCCCCCTGCCGCCTATTACCACCAACTACAACATTACCAGAAGACGCATTCACATGAATGTGCAAACTACACCGCAACTTTTTATGTCATTTTGCGTCATCTAAATGCGATACACAGAAACTCATTCTGCTGTTATCGACATTCGTCTTGCAACGTCGAACTTGGTTCTACTTGAAGGAGAAGCTGATGACGCTCACACGTTACCTACGCACCGCACTGGTGCTCACGCTGGCCGTGGCGGCGCTGCTGCCGCTGCGCGGCGTGGTGGCGGCGCCGAGCGCGCCGCCGCTGCCCATCACCGGCCCGCGCCTGACGCCGCCCATCCCGCTCAAACCCGTCGACCTGCTGGTCAACGCGCCGCTGACTGTCAACGCGCTGGAGGCAGACGCCGCCGACGCCGGTCGCCGCCAGGAGGAGCCGGGCCGCGGCGTGCGCCAGACCTTGACCGGGCTAGGCGCAGGCCTGACCCTGTATGACACGCCCAACGTCTGTAATAACTTCAACGCCGATATGGCGTGGTCGGCCAGCGACGGCAATCCGGATATCTGGACCGACTGGTACAGCGGCTGGGGCGCGTTTGCGTTAGACGAGGGCGAATATCGAGCGGATGTGGTCGCCTTTACGCGCGAGCGGTCGGTAGGGCCGGGCAACCGCTACAACGACCTGGAGAGCAAGGGCGACGGCGAGCAGTACGCCGCCAAGATCGCCAGCCACAAACCCTATGCCGCCGGCTTTGGCAGCCCGCGCATCCCGGTGCCTGCAGGCTTTGAAGGCGGCCAGGTCTTTGTCAGCGTCAAGTATCTGATCTGGGATCACGACCAGGGCGCCAAGGTCGATTTCGGCGACGGGATCGACTACGACTGGGCTTCGCTGGGCATCAAGCCGGGCGCAGACGGCGATGTGGCGCTCTACGCCAACGGCTATGTGCGCGGCGAATGGGCCGAGCTGACCAACACCGTGGAACTGGGCGACGCCCAAGACATCATGGTCTTGATCCAGGCGCAATCGCCGGCGTTCTTGAACTCGAACATCTATTTTGACGATGTCAAGATCGCGTTCATCGACGCCGCCGGCAACGGCAAATACCTGCGCGATTGCGCCGCCGCCGAGGCGTTGCAGTGACCGCCCAGATAGCCCAGGTACGTTTCTAGCAGGGTAAACAAGACGGACCGTTGGTCAATGGTTGGAGGCAGCCGGTCGCAGGGCAGATGGCGACCGGTGCGGGGCAGCGTCGTGGCAGCGGCGCTGCCCTGTTTTTGATCGGACAGGCTGCGGCCAGATTGACACCGCCTTGCTCCGCCGGTAGCATACCGAAAGCAAGATTGACCGTATGACAGGCTCACGCCCGCCGGATGCCCCTGCGCCAACGCTTGGCCGGAGATCGGGTAAGCCTGCGCTAAGCCGGAGAGGACGCTATGCTCTCTACCCAAGAATGGGTCCTGATCGCCATCATCGTGGCGGCGCTGGTCACCATTGTGTTCGATTGGCTGCGCGCCGACCTGGTCGCGATCATCGTGCTGGCGGTGCTGCCTCTCACCGGCGTGATCACGGTGCAGGAAGCGTTCTCCGGCTTTAGCCGCTCGGTCGTCATCACCATCATCGGGCTGTTTATCATTACGCAGGCGCTGGACGACGCCGGCGTCGTCCAGTGGATCGCCGGGCGGATGCGCGAGGTCGGGGCCGGGTCGGAAGTGCGGCTGATTGGCCTCTTTATGGCGACGGGCGCAGCGATGTCGCTGGTGATGAACAACATCGCGGCGGGCGCGGTGCTGCTCCCGGCCGCAGTGCAGGTGGGCCGCGAGTCCAATGTCGCGCCCTCCAAGCTGTTGATCCCGCTCTCGTTCGGCACGCTCGTCGGCGGTATGGCAACCTACTTCACCACCGCCAACATCATCCTGAGCAGCATTCTGCGCGACCAAGACCAGCCGGCGCTGGGCATGGTCGACTTTCTGCCCACGGGCGGGGTGATCGTGGCCGCCGCGCTGGCGTTTATGCTGCTGATTGGCCGGCGGCTGCTGCCCAACCGCGAGTCGGTGGGGCAGACGGCCAGCCCCTATCTCCTGTCGCGCAGCCTAATGGAGATGTACCGGATCCAAGAACAGTTGTGGGAGGTGCGCGTGCTGCCCACCTGCAGGCTGGTGGACATGCGCTTGGCCGAGAGCCGCATCGGCGAGGAATTAGGGCTGACTGTGGTGGCGATCTGGCGCGGCCATCAGGCCATTCTCAACCCAGGGCCGGACGAAGTGATCCAGGCGGAAGATTATCTGGTGCTGTTGGGCTGGGAAGACCGCGTGGCACGGCTGGCCGACTGGGGCGCAGCGATCGGGCGGCCCCAAGACCGGAGAAACGAGGATTCTACCTATTTCGTCGACCTGGCCGAAGTGATCATCCCGCCGCGCTCGAATGTGATCGGCAAGACACTGGCCGAACTCAACTTTCGCGCTCGCTACCGGCTGACCGGCGTGGCGCTTTGGCGCGAGGGGTTGAGCTTCCGCAGCGATGTGGGTACGATCCCGCTCGAACCGGGCGACGCGCTGCTGATGGTAGGCACGCCCGAACATATCAAGGGGCTGGCGGGCGACCGCGATTTTCTGGTGCTGCAGGGGACGCATACCGTCCGCCCGCCGTTACCACAGAAAGCCGGTTGGGCGCTGGCGATCACCGGCGTGGTGCTGTTGATCTCGATCGTCGAACTCGTCTCGACTTCGGAAGCGATGATGATGGGGGTGGCGGCCATGGCGCTCACCGGCTGCATCAACCTGGACGACGCCTACCGCGGGATCAGTTGGCGCGTGATCTTTTTGATCGCCGGGCTGCTGCCGCTCAGCCTGGCGATGATCAACACGGGGCTGGCGGAGCGCGCCGGCCAGAGCATCGTGAGCGCGCTCACACCCTATGGGCCGCTGGCGCTGGTAGCGGGGCTATTCCTGCTCACCATGGTTGTGACGCAGGTGATCGGCGGGCAGGTGGCGGCCTTGATTGTCGGCCCCATCGCCGTGACCGCGGCGCTGCAGAGCGGCGTCAACGCCCAGGCAGTGGCAGTCGCCGTGGCGATTGCCTGTTCCGCCGCCTTTCTCACGCCGATTGCCCATCCCGTCAACATCCTGATGATGGGGCCGGGGAGCTATACCCCGCGCGACTTTTGGCGCGTGGGCAGCGGCATGGCGCTGGTGACGCTGCTGGCGCTGCTGCTGGGGATGCGGCTGTTCTGGGGGATCTAGTATTCGCTTTTCGGCACGGCGATCCTCACCAGCGTGCCGCCTTCTGCGGGCGATTCGACCGTGAGATAGCCGCCGACCATCGCCAGAAGCGTGCTGTGGAGGGCGAGACCGTTGCCGCTGCCGCCGAGTGAAGAAGCGGCATTGACTCTGCCGGCATCGATGCCCACACCGTTATCTGCAATCGTCAGGACAAACTCGCCACTCTTCGTACAAAACCCGATCCGGAGACATAGAGGACGATCTACCTTGCCGCCGCGGCCATGTGCGGCGGCATTGCGCACGGCTTCACGCGCTGCGCCCAAGACCACCTCGCCGACGACAGGATCCACATAGACCCTATCGACGGGCCGCTCCTGCGCTGTATGTTCCCCATTGATCCTATCCTCATTCATTCCATCGCGATAGACGATCTGCTCGAAACTATAGGCAAACTCATTCTGTATCAGGCCGCGCAAGGCTGCCCCTATCTCGCATGTATCCGGGGCGCGGGCAGGCGCCGGTTGGGTATGGGCCAGCAGGTCGGCAATCTGCTGGTGCGCTTCGCCCAGGGTGCTCACCGACTCTTGAATGGCGGGCTGTTGGCGGTCAACGCCGTTCAACTGCAAGATCGCCAGATGCAGCGCAGGCAGGATCTCGTCGTGCAGGGCGCGGCGCGTGCGCAGATCCATCACCCGCTGCTCGGCGGTGCGTTTGCGCTGGAGTTCCATCAGCCGCAGCACCATCTGTTCACCGGCGAGCAAATGGACGATGCGCTCGCCCGCAGCCTGGGCGGTGTCCATCTCCTCTTCGCTGTATAGGCCGCCATCTAGCTTCTCGCCAATCAACAGCACGCCGATGCGCTCCCGCTCGTTCCAGAGCGAAATGGCCCAACCATAGGGCGCAAACACCGCTGTATCGAGCGGCGTCATCCCGACATGGAGATCGCGGGGTGGGCGCATGGGCGGTGCGCCGGCATCCTGCGGATAGCTTAATGTTGTGCTGACGAGCGGGGCGACGCTGCCCAGCGGGATGAGTTGCGCATGTGCGGTCCCCAAAACATCGTGACAAAGGGCGGCGAGCAGACTGCCGGCGGATGCGTTGGCATGCAGCGGGTTGGGCGAGATGCCTTGGCTTTGCACGAAAGGGCGCAGCCGCGCCACAAATTGTTCGCGCTCTCGAAACGAGCGCCAACCATAGAGGGCATAAAAGAGCGTCAACAGCAGCGTCGCCAGCAGCAGGCTGTAGATTGGGCGCAGATGGGCGCTGAGGCTCCAGCCGACGACCACGGCATAACCGCTCGCCAAGAGGATAGCGTTGCGCCATTGGCGGATAAAACTGCGCCGCGGCAGCACCCTGCCCGTGAAGATTTCATAGGAGACAATCGATTGCCCCAGCGAGAGGGCGGCCAGCGCGATCAAAAGCGACAACGCCAGATCATAGGCGGCGACCGTCTCCATGCGGATGGCATTGAGCGTACCCGCGGCGGCAACCACGCTGCCGACAAAGTAGGCGACGACCAGCGCAACCGCCAGCAGCGTGCCCGCAGCCCCCAGAAGCCAAGGCAGCGCGCGTTGTCGCGCTGTTTTGGTGTTGGCATTTTCAACTTCAGCCGGTCTGCGCAACACGTCGATCGACAACAGGATGCACGCGATCATCCACAGCGGAAAGAGCAGGAACAAGAGTCGGATGTTACGCACCGCCAACGTCCCGCTCCAATCGAACTGCACCAGTTGGTCATAGGCCGGGATCGGGTTGGCGACGAGCAGCAGCGTGATCAGCCCCGCCAGCCACAAAACCATGAGCCACAGCCAAGCGCGGTGGCGGCGTTTGAGGCTGCTTTGCGCTGCTGCCCAAAAGCCGCTGAACCACAGCACGGCGACATACCAGGCAAAGGGCGAAACCGTCACCGGGAACCAGCCCGCCCGCCACCAAAAGTTGAGGCCATCCAGGTTCATGGCCAGGTCTTGCCCCAGCATGGCGCTGTGGCTGATAAAAAAGAGCGCGCCCCCCAACAGCCCACCGCCCATCAACCAGACACCCCAATCACGGCGGTTGGCGTTGAGCAGAACGATCAACCCCAACCACAGCAGCAGGATCGTGTTGAAGAGCGACGCGGCGATGATGGCCCAATCCAGCCAGAAGCGTCCGGTCATGCGCAGTAGGTCTCCCACTCGCCGCACGCATTGAGGGCATAGGCTGTCCCTTCGTCGTCCCAGCGGAGCAGCCGCCTGCTGTAGACAATGATGGCGGCGCGTGTGCGCGCCGTCTTCTCGTCGGTGGTGCTGTCGGCCAGCCCCCACGCCGCATAGATTTCGCCGTTGGTGCGGCTGATCGTGCGCTTGTCGCGAAAACCGAGGCGCGCAGCGATCTGTTGGTTGGTCAACCCCTGCGCCAACATGCGCGCCACGGTCTGCTCGTTTGGCTCAAGCAGGCTCATGGGGTCTTGTTCGTCACGCCGGCGCACCTCCTGAATGCGCGCCTCGACACTGGGGTCGACAAAGCTGCGGCCCGCCACCGCATCGCGCAGCAGAGGCACGATCATCTCCGGCAGCAAGTAGTTAGATTTGCGCACATAGGCGTAGTGGCTCAAGATGCCCGCCCGGCGGAAGGTACGATAATAGGCATCGTCATCTTGGATCGAGTAAAAGACGACAGGCTGGCGCGGGTAGTTGCGGCGGATAGCGACGGCAGCCGTGATGCCGTCCATCTCGCCGGCCAAAGCCACATCCATCAGGATGGCATCAGGCGGGCCGGATGCGAGACAAAATTCCAGGGCATCCTCACCGCATACGACGGCCCCCACGGCTTGCACTGCGCCCGTCGCCTCCAGCCCCGTTTTCAGCCCTGCTTGCAGGCGTAGATTGTCCTCGACCAATAAGAGTTTGAGCATACTCTTGCACCTTGCATGGTTCATCAATAGGCTATTCTTCCTCACCTTGCCACCGGCGTTACAGAACTGTCAAGCACCCGGGTGCGTCCGCTCGCGCACCTGAACCGTGGCACAGCCGCAGCATATTCTCTACAGTGGCGTTGGCACATATGCCCTCTCTCCGGAGGGGCGTTTCTTGCGCAAGGGACACTCCCTAGACCAGAAAGGAATTGACGCCATGAAGGTCAAGATGATTCTGCCGGCGCTGACCGAGGCCAAGAGTCCATTTTTCCGCCCGATCAAATATTCGCTCTTCCCGCCCTTGGGGCTTGCCACGCTGGCGGCCTATCTAGACCCCGACGCCGAAGTCGTGATCCAAGATGAGCATGTCGAAGAGCTAGACCTGGCTGACGAGCCAGACCTAGTCGTGATCCAAGTCTATATCACCTCGGCCTATCGCGCCTATACCCTGGCCGATCACTATCGGGGCCGCGGCGCGCATGTGGCGCTGGGCGGGCTGCACGTTACCTCACTGCCGGAAGAGGCCGCCGCCCACGCCGACACGATCTTCATCGGGCCGGGTGAGGAGACCTGGCCGCGCTTTCTGGCCGATTTGCGCGCCGGTCGTCCGGGCAAAGTCTACCGCTCGGCCGTGCGCACGCTGCATGGGGCGCCGCCGATCCGCCGCGACCTGATCAAACGCCATCTCTATCTGGTGCCGAACTCGATTGTCGTCTCGCGCGGCTGCCCCCATGTCTGCGACTTTTGCTATAAGGAAGCGTTTTACCAGGGGGGCAAGAGCTTCTACACCCAAACCGTCGACGCCGCGCTGGCCGAGATCGAACGGCTGCCGGGCCGCCATCTCTATTTTCTCGACGACCATCTCTTGGGCGATGCGCGCTTTGCCGCCGCGCTCTTCGACGGCATGGCCGGTATGGGGCGTCTTTGGCAGGCGGCGGGCACGGTGCAGTCGGTGCTCAAGCCAAAGCTGCTGGAAAAAGCCGTGGCCGCGGGGCTGCGCAGCCTCTTTGTCGGTTTTGAAACGCTCAACCCGCAGAGCCTGGCCGAACAGCATAAGGTGCAAAACCTCAACCGCGATTACAGCGCGGCCATCCGCCGTCTGCATGACTTGGGGGTGATGGTCAACGGCAGCTTTGTCTTTGGCATGGACCACGACGACGCGGGGGCTTTTGACCGCACCGTAGGCTGGGCCGTCGAGCAGGGTATCGAAACCGCGACCTTTCATATCCTCACGCCCTACCCCGGCACGGCGCTGCATACGCGCATGCAGGCCGAGGGGCGCATCACCAGCCAAGACTGGGACCGTTACGACACGCGCCATGTGGTCTATCGCCCGGCCCTGCTCACCCCGGAAGAGCTAGAGCGCGGCTACTGGCGCGCCTATCGAGACTTTTACCGCTGGGGGTCGATCTGGCAGGGCGCATGGACCAAATCCACGGCGTTTGGCAGACTGCGCCATCTCGCCTATGCTGGGGGCTGGAAAAAGCTCGAACCCTTCTGGGACTGGGTGATCCGTGCCCGCCGCGTCAACCAACTTCTGCCGATGTTGGAAACGGTACTCTCCGAGTTTGGACGGCTGGCGTCCAGTACACAACGGCCGCGGGCGCAGGACGGTACGAGCGCGCTCTTCTCAACAAAGCCTGGGCACTTGACCACGGAGAGAATCCAATAAGCAAGGATCACACCGATATGTGGAACGCCGTCTAT